>JBQCFV010000105.1:0-4147 GCA_051958695.1 Chitinophaga sp.
GCAATGTTCATCGGATTGTTCAATTTGGCATAGGCGGTTGGGAAGGGCAAATGTAGGGAATATATTATACAAATTCCTGCTATTATTATGTGAAATAGGCGGTTATGCAGGTGTGTGAAAAAATCGCGGGGGGATTCTTGCGGTAGGCTCCCTACTTTTAAATATCTTTGAGCAGGAAACAATAGTTCCTGTTTTACGTTAAAGTATAGCAGATTAATATTCAAAAAAAAGGATGAAAGTTTTAATTATCATGGGCTCCGAGAGCGATAAGCCTGTCATGCAGGAATCGCAGAACCACCTCAATTATTTTGGCATTGAAAACGATATGGTCGTGGCATCCGCCCACCGCGCCCCGGACAAAGTGCGCGAACTGGTGGTCAACGCGCAATCGCAGGGTTATGGCGTGATCATTGCAGCAGCAGGTATGGCTGCGGCTTTACCCGGCGTGGTATCCGCCTACACCTCTTTACCGGTGCTGGGCGTTCCCCTGGACGGCGGCCTGACCGGCGGTATAGACGCCCTTTATTCCATCGTACAAATGCCCGCAGGGCTGCCGGTTGGCACCCTGGCGGTCGGCAAGGCCGGCGCGAAAAACGCGGCCATATTGGCGGCAAGGATCATTGCCCTCAGCAACAAGAACGTTGCGGAACGCGTAGAAGCGTTCAAACAGAACGGATACCGGGTCTAGCACTTTATTGCGGGATGCCGCGGCCGCAGGCAGGCGGCGTCCCGACTTTCCAAGTCCAGATCCGAAATGCAGACATCTAAATTGAACCGCACTTGACAGAATCGATCATTAACCTGGACAGCGTAAATCCCATTGAGTTTTTCGGAGTGAACAACGGAAAGCTGGACTTATTAAAAAAGAAGTTCCCCTTATTAAAGATCCTTAGCCGCGGCACCCAGCTGAAGCTCTCCGGCGCACCGGAGGAAGTGGCTACCGCCAAAGAAAAGATCGGGCAGATCGTGAGCTATCTCGAACGCAACGGGCACCTGAGCGAAAATTATTTCGAGCAGATACTGGGCGAAGAGGAAGGCGCCGGCATCGACCATTTTAAGGACAGGAACCCGAACGAAGTGCTGGTATTCGGTCCCAACGGCCGTACCATCCGCGCCAAAACCGCCAACCAGAAAAAGATGGTGGCACTGGCGGACAAGAACGACATCGTATTCGCCATCGGCCCGGCAGGTACCGGTAAAACCTATACCGCCGTTGCGCTCGCCGTAAGAGCGTTAAAGAACAAGGCCGTACGCAAGATCATCCTTACCCGCCCCGCCGTGGAAGCAGGCGAAAGCCTCGGTTTCCTGCCCGGCGACCTGAAGGAAAAGATCGACCCGTACCTGCGCCCCCTGTATGATGCGCTCGACGATATGATCCCGCCGGACAAGCTCAGCTATTTCATGACCAACAGGATCATCGAAATAGCGCCCCTGGCGTATATGCGCGGGCGTACGCTGGACAATTCCTTCATCCTGCTCGACGAGGCCCAGAACTCCACCGACCTGCAGATGAAGATGTTCCTGACCCGTATCGGCGCTTCGGCAAAAGCCATCATCACGGGCGACCTGACGCAGATAGACCTTCCCAAGAACCAGAAGAGCGGCCTCGGCAAAGCCGCCCGCATCCTCCGGAACATCGATGGCATCGGGTACCTGGAGCTGGATGAGGAAGACGTGGTGCGCCACCGCCTCGTAAAAGCCATCATCAAGGCTTACGACGCGGCCAGCGAGGACCATGAAGGCGGCAAAAAGAGCGACAATTAACACGGTTTTAACAGCCATTTGTCGTAAGTTGCGCAATTAAATGATTCCAGTTAATTTTGTTAATGACATTATAACTTTAACCTATCAACCACAGGAGCTATTACAGGCGAATTGTTTATTTGATGTGTGTCTCGGGAATATTTTTAACTGGCTGTAAAAAAAGACCTGAACCGCAGGAAGTTGCCCTGGAATTCATGCATGCCATACAGGAATCCAACTTCGAGCGCGCCAAGGAATTTGCAACGAAAGAATCACAACAGGTAATACTGCTCTACTCCATTTTTGACGGTAAACGCAATGAGAACGAACGCGAAAAGATCAAAAATGCCAAGCTGGAAGTGGTAAACCACCAGGAAAACGGAGACAAAGCCACGGTAACCATACTCAATTCTTCCGCCAGCCAGCAGGAAACGCTGCAGCTGGTAAAGGAAAGCGGCGAATGGAAAATATCCCTGACACTTGAAAGCATCCTGCCTACCTACGTAGCCCCGGGCACCATGGATATGAACTCAATGGCCCCGCAGGCAACGGATTCTTCCACGGCTCAATGATTCCCTTCATAATTTTATAGTAATTAACGGTTTGTTCCGTAATTTTGCGCCTTTACAAACCGGCGTGGCCGTTGCTATGCCCGCGCATGCATTTTGTAGACGTGAAACACATACTCATTTTTTAAAAAGAATCATTGAATGACGACAACGAATCCATGGCACGCTGTAAGCCCCGGTGAGAACGTGCCCCACACCGTAACCGGCATTATCGAGATACCCAAAGGCTCCCGTGCCAAATATGAGCTGGACAAGGAAAGCGGCCTGCTGAAACTGGACCGCGTGCTGTATTCTTCCGTTTATTACCCGGCCAATTACGGCTTCATCCCTAAAACATACTGCGACGACAACGACCCGCTGGACATCCTCATTCTTTCGCAGATCGACTGCGTGCCCCTTTGCATCGTAGACGCAAAAGTGATCGGCGTGATGCAGATGATCGACGGCGGCGAGGCGGACGATAAGATCATCGCCGTGGCCGCGCACGACATGAGCGTGAACCACATCAACGACATCAGCGAGCTTCCCCCGCACCTGCTGGAGGAGATCCGTCACTTCTTCGAGGAATATAAAAAGCTGGAAAACAAAACCGTAAAGGTGGAAGAATTTCAGAACAAGGCAAAAGCGGAGGAGATCATCAACGATGCGTTTGACCTGTATAATAAGACTTTCGGGGAGAAACAATAACCTCCGGTAAATTTGCAGAAACGGGCCGTATCATTTGATGCGGCCCGTTTTTTTATTGAGACTCCGTTTTCGCGGTACATTGACAGCAGCGCTTTTATGCTGTTCCTTTTGAAGCGCCTTTGATCAAATATCCGCCTTCGCTAAAACATCCTTTTAATTAATCTCAGCTTGTGCGTTCTTACCCCTGTATCCGCATTCACGATGCCGAGATGGTCGATCGGATCGATGCGCACTTTGCCGGAAGCATGGATGATCTCGTGATCGCTAAGCATCAGCCCGACGTGCGTAATTTTTCCCGCTTCATTATCAAAAAACGCCAGGTCGCCGGGCTTCGTTTCCTGTATCAGCGACACGGTTTCACCTTCCGTGGCCTGCTGGTACGCGTCCCGCAGCAGCGGGATGCCGAGGATTTTATACACGGTTTGGGTAAACCCCGAACAATCCGCGCCAAAAACCGTTTTCCCGCCCCAGAGGTAGGCCGTATTCAGAAAGGTATGCGCAACCGGCCGCCAGGCGATATGAGGGGCTTTTGCGGGCGCGTAAGGCTCAATGCCGGATTCCGCGGCTACTTGCGCGTTTCCCCATGATTGGTGGCTTAATTTCAGCAAACTGCCGTACGGAATATACACCGGCTGTCCGTTGAGACTGAGGCGCGCCGCCCATTGCGTGGCGATATGCGTGTACGGCGCGTTGTAGAGCTCCGCAGTAATGGTTTCGAGATGGGAATACGTTGCCCAGCCTTCGTACCCATCGTACTGCAGGCGCACCTTCACCCAGCCCTCCGGATTAACTGATTCTGTTTCAACACATTCCCCGAATATTGCCTGGGAAATCATTTCACTTTTGTGGGAAGGCTCGGCGCGCAGCGGCATCACCGGCACGATCGTAATGGCGAGTGGCATGTTAATTGTTTGAAATATGTGGGCCGGGTGAACTTTTGACCCGCTTTTACGTAAATATAGTAATAAGCCTATGCACCTCCAGTTAAATACCCTGAATGACAAGGAATTGCTGCTCCGCATGCGGAAGTCGCAAGACCGTGAGGCCGCCGGCGTACTGCTGGACCGGTACAGTCATCTGCTGGTAGCGGTCTGCCTTCCGAAACTCACCGCAGAGAAACCCGCCGAAACGGTGTTCCCCGCGTTAAC
>JBQCFV010000106.1:0-9897 GCA_051958695.1 Chitinophaga sp.
ATTCAAATACCAGCGCGCTTTCGGTTACACCACCGAAGACCTGGAAACCATCATCGCGCCGATGGCGATCGAAGGCAAAGAGCCTATCGGCTCCATGGGCACGGATGTGCCGCTGGCCGTTCTCAGCGATCAGCCGCAGCACCTGAGCAGCTACTTCAAGCAGCTGTTCGCCCAGGTGACCAACCCGCCCATCGATCCCATCAGGGAAAGGCTGGTGATGAGCCTGGCCACCTTCCTCGGCAACAACGGCAACCTACTGGACGAAGACCCGCTGCACTGCCATAGCGTGGCGCTGCCGCACCCGGTCGTGAACAATTACGACCTGGAGAAGATCCGCAGCGTGGATACCGGCATCTTCCAGGCAAAAACTTTGCATACTTATTTCAAGGCGGACGGCAAACCCGGCTCTCTTGAAAAAGGTCTTGCGCGCCTCTGCCGTTACGCGGTAGACGCGGTGGAAGATGGCTTCGAAGTGATCATCCTGTCGGACAGGGCGATCGACTCCGAGCATGCCGCCATTCCTTCACTGCTGGCGCTTTCAGCCGTACACCACCACCTCATCCGCAAAGGTTACCGCGGGCAGGTCGGTCTTGTTGTGGAAGCCGGCGACGTGTGGGAAGTACATCACTTCGCTTGCCTGCTCGGGTTCGGCGCCACCGCCATCAACCCTTACCTGGCGCTCAGCACCATCCGCGACATGCGCCTGAAAGGCAAGCTGCAAACGGACCTCGACGTAGACAAGCTGAAAAAGAACTATATCAAAGCCATCTGCGAAGGCCTCTTCAAAGTGTTTTCCAAGATGGGCATCTCCACCCTGCAATCCTACCAGGGCGCGCAGATCTTCGAGATACTCGGCATCAACAAAACGGTGGTGGACAAATACTTCACCGGCGCGGTCTCCCGCATACAGGGCATGGGCCTCGACCAGCTCGCGCAGGAAACGTTGGCCAAGCACTGGACGGGTTACGGGCGGAAAGAAACTCCCGTACAGCGCCTGAGCACCGGCGGCGTGTACCAGTGGAAACGCAAAGGTGAGTTCCACCTTTTCAACCCCACTACCATCCACCTGCTGCAGGATTCCACCCGCATGAACGATTACGGCATTTTCAAAAAATATTCAAAGGCCGTAAACGACCAGAGCGAAAAAGCAGCCACGCTGCGCAGCATGTTCACCTTCAAGCGCAACCGCAACCCGGTGCCTATCGAAGAAGTGGAATCTGCTGAAAGCATCCTGAAAAGATTCGCCACCGGCGCGATGAGCTTCGGCTCCATCAGCCACGAGGCGCACTCCACGCTGGCCGTAGCCATGAACCGCATCGGCGCGAAAAGCAATACCGGCGAGGGCGGCGAAGACGAAATGCGTTACGAGCTGCTGCCCAACGGCGACTCCATGCGCTCCGCCATCAAGCAGGTAGCCTCCGCGCGTTTTGGCGTTACGAGCTACTACCTCACGAATGCGGACGAGCTGCAGATCAAAATGGCGCAGGGCGCAAAACCCGGCGAGGGCGGCCAGCTGCCCGGCCATAAAGTGGACGAATGGATCGGCAAGGTACGTCATGCTACGCCCGGCGTAGGTTTGATATCACCGCCGCCGCACCACGATATTTATTCCATCGAGGATCTGGCGCAGCTGATCTTCGATCTGAAAAACGCCAACCGCGCGGCGCGCATCAGCGTGAAGCTGGTGTCCAAAGCCGGCGTAGGCACCATCGCCGCAGGCGTCGCCAAAGCGCATGCCGATGTGATCCTGGTATCAGGGCACGATGGCGGTACCGGCGCATCGCCGATCAGCTCTATCAAACACGCTGGTCTGCCCTGGGAGCTGGGTCTTGCCGAAACGCACCAGACCCTCGTGCGTAACAAGCTCCGCGGCCGCGTAACGCTGCAGACCGACGGCCAGCTGAAAACCGGCCGCGACATCGCCATCGCTACGCTGCTGGGCGCTGAAGAATGGGGCGTAGCCACCGCCGCGCTGGTAGTGGAAGGCTGCATCATGATGCGCAAATGCCATCTGAACACCTGCCCCGTAGGCGTTGCCACGCAAGATCCCGATCTGCGCAAACGCTTCAACGGCTCCGCCGACGCCGTGGTGAACTTCTTCCGCTTCCTGGTGGCAGAGTTCCGCGAGATCATGGCAGAGCTTGGTTTCCGCACCGTGCAGGAAATGGTGGGCCAGGCGGAAGTGCTGAAAGTGCACGACAACATCACGCACTGGAAATTCAAGAACCTGGACCTCTCCCCCGTACTGTACCGCGAACCGGCTTCCGACGAAACCGGCCTGTACAAACAGGAAGAGCAGGACCACGGTCTGGCCGAAGTGCTCGACTGGCAATTGCTGAAAGCCTCCAAACCCGCGCTGGAAAACAAAACCCGCGTGTACGGCACATACAAGGTGAAGAATACGGACCGCACCATCGGCACCATTCTTTCCAACGAAATTTCCAAACGCTACAAAAGCGAAGGTTTACCGGAAGACACCATTCATTATAAATTCACCGGTTCAGCCGGCCAGAGCTTTGGCGCGTTCAATACCAAAGGCGTAACGCTCGAGCTGGAAGGCGAAGCGAACGATTACTTCGGCAAAGGTCTTTCCGGCGCCAAGCTGATCCTCTATCCTTCCACCGAAGCGGGCTTCAAAGCGGAAGAGAACATCATCGCGGGCAACGTGGCGCTCTACGGCGCAACGTCCGGCGAGGCGTACATCCGCGGCAAGGCCGGCGAACGCTTCTGCGTACGCAACTCCGGCGCAACGGTAGTAGTGGAAGGCACCGGCGACCACGGCTGCGAATACATGACCGGCGGTAAAGCCGTCATACTCGGTGAAACCGGCCGCAACTTCGGCGCGGGCATGAGCGGCGGCATCGCTTACGTGTACGACGTGAAAAACGTTTTTGCCGCGCAGTGCAACCTGGAAATGATCGACCTGGACCCGGTCGGCGAAGAAGACGCCGCCATCCTCCAGGACCTCATCACCCAGCATCACGCTTATACGAACAGTACCGTGGCGAAGTTCATCCTGAAAGACTGGGAGAACCAGCTGCGCCATTTCGTGAAAGTGTTCCCGAAAGAATACAAGGCAGCCCTCAAGGCAGCCGCTACGAAAGGAGTGAAGAGCAAAGCGTAACAAACAACATTTAAAAGCGGACAAGCAGAGACAGATATGGGTAAACCAACAGGATTTCTGGAATTTACAAGGGAGCTTCCCGGTAAAGCCGATCCCAAAAGCAGGGTGAAGCACTATAACGAATTCGTGGAGCGGTTCAGCGAGCCGAAGCTCAACGAACAGGCGGCGCGCTGCATGAACTGCGGCGTTCCCTTCTGCCATAGCGGATGCCCGCTGGGCAACGTGATCCCGGAATTTAACGACGCCGTGTACAGGAAAGACTGGCAGGAAGCGTACGACATTCTCACTTCCACCAACAACTTCCCGGAATTTACCGGCCGCATCTGCCCGGCGCCCTGCGAAAGCGCCTGCGTGCTTGGCATCAACCAGCCGCCGGTAGCCATCGAGGAGATAGAGAAACATATTATCGAAGTTGCTTTTGATAAAGGACTGGTAAAAGCCAAAGTGCCGCGCGTGCGCACGGGCAAAAAAGTAGCCGTGATCGGTTCCGGCCCCGCAGGCCTGGCTGCCGCCGCGCAGCTGAACTATGCCGGCCACAACGTGACCGTGTTTGAAAGGGACGACAAGCCCGGCGGCCTGCTCCGCTACGGCATCCCCGACTTCAAGCTGGAAAAATGGGTGATCGAGCGCCGGGTGTCGCTGCTGGAAGAAGAAGGCGTGGAGTTCCGCTGCAACGCCAACGTAGGCGTGAACGTGAGCGTGAACGACCTGCTTCGCGAGTACAACGCGGTAGTGCTGGCGGGCGGTTCCACCATCCCCCGCGACCTGAACATTCCGGGCCGCGAGCTGAAAGGCGTGCACTTCGCCATGGACTTCCTGAAACAACAGAACAAAAGAGTCAGCAAAATAAAAGTGGACGGTGAAGACATTCTCGCCAATGGAAAGAATGTAGTGGTGATCGGCGGCGGCGATACGGGCTCCGACTGCGTGGGCACCTCGAACCGCCACGGCGCGGCGAGCGTAACGCAACTGGAACTGTTGCCGAAACCCCCGGGCGAAAGAACGGATTTCATGCCCTGGCCTACTTACCCGATGGTGCTGAAAACCTCTTCTTCCCATGAGGAAGGCGCGGACCGCAAATGGGCCATCGCCACAAAAGCTTTCGTGGGCGACGACAAAGGCAACCTGAAAGGTTTGCTGCTGGTGGACCTGCAATGGACGCTCGGCGAAAACGGCGCGCCCGCAAGGTTTACCGAAGTACCGGGCTCGGAAAGGGAAATTCCCTGCGAAAGGGCTTTCCTGGCAATGGGTTTCTTACACCCGCAATATAAAGGACTGCTGGAAGACCTCGGCGTTGAAACGGACGACCGCGGCAATGTGAAAGCGACGGAAAAAGCTTATCAAACCTCCATCCCGAAGGTATTTGCAGCAGGCGACATGCGCCGCGGGCAATCCCTGGTGGTATGGGCGATCAGTGAGGGGCGCGAATGTGCGAGAAAGGTGGATGAGTTCCTGATGGGCAGCTCTCAATTGGAAAGCAAGGACCATTCATTAACGTTCTTGTCTTTGTAAACTCGAATTTTAAGTCTTCTCATAAGCAGGTTTAGATTTTGTTGTAACCTTCAGCCGGGCCGGGTTTTTACCCGGCCTTTTGCTTTTTGCCCGCAACGGAGCGGCTGAATTTAGTATTGTTTTTATTTGTTAAATTTATACACCTAACCAAAATTGAAACTTCTATGCGTTGGCAAGGACGCCGCCAAAGCGGTAATGTTGAAGACCGTCGCGGATCATCGCGCGGGGGCCTCGTAGCGGGCGGTGGCATTGGCGCCATCGTGATCGCGCTCGTAATTTATTTTCTTGGCGGCGACCCTTCGCAGGTGATAGACATACAGCAGCAGGCAGGCCCGCAGCGGCAAATGTCGCCCGAACAAATGGCCGCCGAGGCGGAAGCGGATTCTTTGGTGCGCGTAGTGCTCAAAGAAACCGAAGATGTGTGGAACAGGGAGTTCGCGCAAATGAACCGGCAATACGAGGAGCCTACGCTGGTGCTGTTCTCCGGCACGGTGGAATCCGCCTGCGGGAATGCTTCCGCCGCATCCGGCCCCTTCTATTGCCCTGCGGATCATAAAGTGTATATCGATCTTTCTTTTTACGACGAATTGCAAAACCTCAACGCCACGGGTGACTTTGCCATGGCGTACGTAGTGGCGCATGAAGTAGGCCACCACGTGCAGAACCTGCTCGGCATTTCCGAAAAGGTGCAGGCCGAACGCGGCCGCCTCAGCGAAACGGAATACAACAGGCTCTCCGTGAAGCTGGAGCTGCAGGCGGATTTTCTCGCCGGCGTATGGGCGCATCACACACAAAAGCTGCAGAACGTGATAGAGCCGGGCGATATAGAAGAAGCCCTGAACGCGGCCAACGCCATCGGCGACGACCGTTTGCAGAAACAGTCGCGCGGGTACGTGGTGCCCGACGCATTCACACACGGAACTTCCGCCCAAAGGATGTACTGGTTCAAGAAAGGTTTTGAGACCGGCGACATCCGCCAGGGCGATACCTTCAATAGCGTACAATGAAAAAACAGATTGTCTGGAAAGGGCATTATTACCAGATGATGGAATACTGCAACGTGGAGATCACGGAAACGGATATACGGATCGACGGCTCCATTGTCGGTTTTGGCGACGACACCCCATTTTCCGTTACATACGACATCATCACCGACCGCAACTGGACGCTTACTGCGCTCGAAATGGCGGTGGAGCGTTCCGGCGATTGCTCCTGGATCTCCATCCAGCGCGACCCAGACGGCAAATGGACGCAAAGCGGGCACGTACGCCCCGAGTGGTACGAATGCACGGACATCGATATTTCCCTCACCCCATTCACCAACACGCTCCCCATCCGCCGTCTCGATCTGCCGCTCAACGACCGGCGCGAGTTGCAGGTGCTTTACATCAACGTTTTCGACAACACGGTAAAACCCGTTACTCAATGGTACACGCGGCTTTCGGAAAACAAATACCTTTACGAAGGCGTGCTGAAAGATTTTAAAGCGGAGATTACAGTAGATGAAGACGGCCTGGTGACGGAGTATCCCGGGCTTTTCAGCCGTGTTAGCCGGTAACGCTTTTCGGAATACCATAACCAACCGGTCAATTCCCAATGAGCATCGTGTGTGAACAGCCGGAACTTCTCCCTCTACGTGAGCAGCTAAAATCTATAATACTTCCTCAACAGGAATAGATACGCTTTCGGCATATGGTGTATAAACACATTCTTCCCGTCGAAAGGAAAATGCTGATGATAATCCGCGTCCGCCAGCAACACTACCGGCGTGCCGCAGGTCATGTAGTTATTACTGAAAACGTAGGCCGGTTCCTGTAATTCTTTCAAATGCCGGTGTGAGATCTTATACATGAACCTTCCCAAATATTTCTGAAACCTGCGCACGGAGCGGTTTGTGGTGCGCTGCATTTTGTTGTACACGCTGCGCGCGTACCAGCGCACGATCAGCTTCTGCTCTTTGATCTGTTTGTCCACATTCAGGAATGGGTTGATCTTGTTAAAATCATTTTTTGCCTGGAGGGACAGCGGCGTTTCCGGCACCCAGTCTTCGCTGTTCACGACGCGCAGCGCCCAGCCGCCCGCGGTGATGCTTTCAAAATCGTAGGCATAATACAGGTTGCCGGGTTTTGGCGCGGCGCTGCAATAGTTTTTGTATTGAATGTCTTTTGGCATGCCCGGCAAATATTGCAGGTAAGAGCGCGTGAGAAAAGCGATGGCGCCGCCCTGGCTATGCCCCACGATAATAAATTCCTTCACGCCTTGCGCGTACAATGCCTTTACCTGCTTCACGATATCCGGTGCCATAAAACCCAGCGCCACCGTCCAGCCGGCGTGAACGTACGCGGTGCTGTCGTTGCCCGCCAGGCGGTAATCCCAGCGCGTGGAATCGTTGAGCTGCAGCGTGCCTGCGGCGGGGATCATAGCGGCATAAAAATTCGCCAGCCAGCTCACGTCTTTTGGAATGGTGCCGCGGATTCGGATCACGCCCACGCCGTCGTTCCTTTTCCAGATCACGAACTGGTTAAAAAATCCGACTTCGGGGGAGACGTAAACGAGCGAGAAATTTTCGGGGCGCTCTTTTTCAAAAGCAGCGCTGTCGCCTCTTTCCGGCAGGCTCATGAGATCGTAATATTCTTGGGGATCAAAGCCGGGTTCCAGGTGCTGCGCGCGGAGGGGAAAATAAATGCAGCAGAGGAAAACCAACAATACAGGGCGCATGCGTTTTTTTGTAAACATAACAAAAAAGATGTTCTATTGTTGATATCGCGTAAATTGCAAATCTCGTACTTATTCGAAATCATATGCTGACGATCTCCATTGCAACACCGGAACAATTGCCCATCGTGCGCGGCATCGCGCAGATTACCTGGCCCGTTACGTTTGGTCATATCGTTTCCAAAGCGCAGCTCGATTATATGATGGAGATGATGTACAGCGACGCGTCGCTGATCGACCAGGTGCAGAACAAAGGACATGTGTTCCTGCTGGCGCAGGCTGACGGCGGGTTTGGCGGGTATGCGTCTTACGAATTGAATTACCGCGGCAAACCGGTATCAAAGTTGCATAAGATCTATGTGCTGCCGCAAATGCAGGGAAAAAATATCGGGCGGGCGCTGCTGGATGAAGTGGCGGCCATCGCAAGGAATGCGGGAATGGAATATCTTTCGCTGAACGTGAACCGCGAGAATAATGCTGTCGGTTTTTACGAACGGTACGGTTTTGACAAAGTGAGGGAAGAAGATCTCGATATCGGGAACGGCTATTTTATGAATGATGCGGTGATGCAAATGAAGTTATAAACAGGCTATGATACCAGTAAAAAACCTGCTGCCAATTTTAGCGGCGACGATGCTCTTCGCCACGTCATGCGCGCGCAAAATAACGGAAAACGGGAAAGCGTCCTATTACGCGGACAAGTTCCAGGGCCGCAAAACCGCCAGCGGTGAAAAGTTCAGGCAGGGCCGGATGACGGCGGCGCATAAAACCCTTCCTTTCGGCACCAAAGTAAAAGTGACCAACCTCGACAACGGCAAAACGATCAAGGTACGCATCAACGACCGCGGGCCTTTCGTGGCGGGGCGCATCATCGACCTGTCCAAAAAAGCGGCGCGAAGGCTGGGTATGGTACAGGCCGGCGTGGCCAACGTAAAGCTCCGGTATAAAAAGAAACGGTAAAATTCCCGCCGTCCCTTTCTTTTGCCGATTTTTCGTCATATATTCGGGTAAAGTGATGTGTTCTACCCATGGAAAACTGGTTTTATCTTCCCTCAGTTTCCGATGAACGTCCTCCAATGACCAACTTGCCCACTTACCCGGATTTTACCCTTTCCCTGTCCGGCAATGAATGGCGGCAGGCGGAATTTATCAACATCAGCAAACTCTGCACGGTTGGCGAGGAGGTGGATGAGATCAAAGAAGTATGGATCAATCATAGCCGCGAATTTGCCGACGGCGTACGTTCGTTTCATCGTCTTCATATCCGTCGCCAGATAGGCGCACCGGAACTTTTCATTCCTTTATTCGAACTGAAGTCTTTGCTCAAAACCCACACCCTTGGCAGCATTGCGCTGGACGACCGGCCGGGTTTTGTCAAACACGGGTTTGCGCTCAATACGCCCACCGGTTATTTTTATGGTCTCGAAGAGAACGGCGTGGTGAAGTCGCTTGGCGTGCATACCGCCACCGGTCTGGCAGACCGGGAGATCGCGCGGCTGGTGAAGAGTTTTTCGCTGATCTATGTACATTGGTGCAATTGCAATATTCTTACACCGTAAGGGAGCTGCGCACCGTCCGCTTTGAGAATATTCTCCCGCGCGCGCTCCAACATTGAGAATGTTGTCATGCATACATTGAGAATGTTCCCATGCGCACTCTCCTGATTTGAGAATATTCCCGACGCTGAATAAACCGCGCCCGTCTCAAATTTGTCACTTTTTATGCTCCCCGCTTGCATCTGCGGCGGCTGTCTCCTTTATTTGTAAACATGAATAAGATAAGCTACTCTTTCCTGCTGCTGGCGGCGCTGGCAACAGGCCATACCCTGCGGGCGCAATCCCCTGCCGCTTCTCCGGAAGTAGTGTTGCCCGGCTTTACGGCATACGCCGTTCCACAACAGGAAGGCGTGAACATCTCGCGCAGGCAAGGCGTCGTGAACTGGAAAGACAGCGCGAACGCCGTCAATTTTTATTTCCACGCCGCCAATACCGGCTCGCTGAAAGTCGCGCTGCAGGCCAAAAGCGACGCGCCCTCCAAAGTGCGCGTAAGCGTGAACGGCGCGGAAAAGATCGTGAACATCCCCGCGGGCAGCGACTTTGCCAGCATCCCCGTATTGCAGACCAAACTGAAACATCCCGGCTTTTATACCATTTCCCTGAAAGGCCTGGAAAAACAAGGCGATGTATACGCCGATGTAAAAGGCATTACGCTGGAAGGTACGGCCACAACGGATATCCAGTTCAATCCGAAACCATGGCGCCGCTCGGCTTCCGTGCACCTGAACTACACCGCCCCGGAAGGCACGGAAGTGGAATGGTTCTATGGCGAGATCAAAGTGCCCGAAGGACAGGATAAGATCGGCACCTATTTCATGTCCTGCGGCTGGCACCGCGGCTACTTTGGTATGCAGGTGAACAGCGCCACCGAAAGAAGGATCATTTTTTCCGTATGGGATTCGGGCAAAGAGCCCGACGACCGCTCGAAAGTGAAATACGAAGACCAGGTAACGCTGCTCGGCAAAGGCGACAGCGTAGTAAGATCGGAAG
>JBQCFV010000107.1:0-7106 GCA_051958695.1 Chitinophaga sp.
ATGAATTTTGTGAACGCCTACCGCGATTACACCACTTTGCCCAAGCCGCAATTCACCACCATCCACCTCAAACAGCTCATACAATCCGTCAGCAACCTGCTGCTCGCCGACATGAAGACCGCGGGCATTTCGTACCGCGCCAGCGTGTCTCCCGAAAATATCACGATACATGCGGACGAAACGCAACTGCAGATGGTGCTCATCAACCTCGTCAAAAACGCGATGGACGCGCTGGAACATACCGAGCATCCCTTCATTCACCTAAAAGGCTCGCTGGGCAACGCCAACCAGATCGTGATAGAAATAACGGACAACGGTCCCGGCATCGACACGGAAGCGATGGAAAAAATTTTCATCCCCTTCTTCACCACCAAAAAGAAAGGTTCCGGCATCGGTCTCAGCCTTTCGCAGCAGATCATCCAGTCGCACGGCGGGCAGCTGAAAGTGGCGAGCCCTCCCGGGAAGGGTACAACTTTTTACGTATTGCTCACTAATTAAAAACAGCGTATGTTGCCGGCCGAATTCCACCAACGTATGCAACCAAAACACTGGAGGGCCCTATACTTCCTCATATTGCTGGCAGATTTGTGTGTAATAGCATTTCATGTTCCCTATGCCCGCTTCGCCACAAAACCGCTCATCATGATCCTCCTCGGCGTCTACGGATGGTCGCAGGGAGGCAATCTTCCGCAGCGCAGCAAAAATTTTATCCTTGCCGCCGTCATCTTTTCCTGGTCCGGCGACGTGTTCCTGCTTTTTCCGCAATATTTCGTGGCGGGGTTGCTGAGCTTTCTCACGGCGCATTTGCTGTACACCGGCTTTTTTATCAGCGTGCGGCCCAAGCCCCGGCCCGGCTGGAAAGAAGGCGTGGCGCTGGTGGCCGTTGCCGTATATGCGGCCAGGTTAGTACAGCACCTTTCTCCTTACCTCGGCGGGCTGAAACCCGCGGTGATCGTATACACGGCCGTTATTTCCCTCATGCTGCTGGCGGCGGTGCGCGCGTTCGGGCTGAATGGCAACAGGGCGGGAAGACTCTGCATCAGCGGGGCATTGCTCTTTGTGCTGTCCGACTCCGTGCTGGCCGTCGAAAAGTTCCTGACCGCATTTCCCGGCAGCGGCATCGTGGTGATGCTCACCTACGGCACGGCGCAATGGATGATCGTGGAAGGAAGCCTGCGGCACCTGAAAACGGAGCGCTGACATACCGGTTAAAAAACGGGTATAATTGCCTAATTTTGATGTTCTATGCATCAAACAGATTTCCTGGTAGTAGGCTCAGGAATTGCGGGGCTCACGTACGCCCTGAAAGTGGCCGAGCAATGTCCGGACAAAAAGGTAACCATCATTACCAAAACCCGCGAGGACGAAACCAATACAAAATATGCGCAGGGCGGCGTGGCCGTGGTGAACGACCTTGAGAACGACAGCTTTGAAAAGCATATCGAAGACACGCTGATAGCCGGCGACGGGCTTTGCAACGAACAGGTGGTGGAGATCGTGGTGAAGGAAGGGCCTGATCGTGTGAACGAGCTGATCTCCTGGGGAGCGCAGTTCGACAAATCGCCCGACGGCGATTATGCACTCGGCAGGGAAGGCGGCCATTCCGAATTTCGCGTGATCCATCATAAGGACGTTACCGGCCGCGAAATAGAACGCGCGCTGCTGGAAGCCATCCGGCGCAAAAAGAATATCGAGCTCATCACCCACTGCTTCGTAGTGGAGCTTATCACGCAGCACCACCTTGGTTACCTCGTCACAAAATCCACGCAGAACATCGAGTGTTACGGCATCTACGTGCTCAACCTCAAGACCAACAAGATCGAAAAGATATTGTCGAAAGTGACGCTGCTGGCCACCGGCGGCAACGGCCAGGTGTACCGCACCACCACCAACCCCGTGATCGCCACCGGCGACGGCGTGGCGATGGTGTACCGCGCCAAAGGCAGGATCGAGAACATGGAGTTCATCCAGTTCCACCCCACCGCCCTTTACCAGCCCGGCGAAAACCCCTCCTTCCTGATCACCGAGGCCGTACGCGGCGACGGCGGCATTCTCCGCAACATTAACGGGGAAGACTTCATGCACAAATACGACGAGCGCCTCAGCCTGGCCCCGCGGGATATTGTGGCCCGCGCCCTCGACAGCGAAATGAAGATCGCCGGTACCGAGCACGTATACCTCGATTGCCGGCATATGGACATGGAAAAGTTCATCCACCATTTTCCCAACATCTACGAAAAATGTAAATCCATCGGCATAGACGTCAGCAAGGACATGATACCCGTGGCGCCTGCCGCGCATTACAGCTGCGGCGGCATCAAAACGGACGAACATGGCCGCACGTCCATCCGCAACCTGTACGCTGCCGGGGAATGCGCCAGCACCGGGCTTCACGGCGCCAACCGCCTCGCTTCCAACTCCCTGCTTGAAGCCATGGTGTTCGCCCACCGCTGCTACCTCGACGGCGTAAAAAAGATCAACGGCATTTCCCTGAAAGAAAACGTGCCGGACTGGAACACGCTGGGCACCACGGCTCCCCGCGAGATGATCCTCATCACGCAAAGCCTGAAAGAGCTGAAGCAGATCATGAGCGATTACGTGGGCATCGTGCGCACCAACGTGCGTCTTGAGCGCGCCATGCGCCGGCTGGACATACTGCATCTTGAAACGGAAGCGCTTTACAAGGAAACCGCCGTTTCGCCGCAATTGTGCGAGCTGCGCAACCTCATCACCGCCGGTTACCTCGTCGTAAAAGGCGCCACCTTCCGCAAAGAAAGCAGGGGCCTGCATTACAATACCGATTATCCGAATAAGAGCGAACTGGTGCAGAACATTATCCTGTAACAAAAGCGAGAAAAATTCATGTATTATATCCTGCTGGCATTTTGTTACGCCGTTTCCATCCTTCCGTTGTGGCTGCTGTACCGCATCAGCGACGGGCTTTACGTGCTGGTATACCACCTGCTGGGGTACCGCCGGAAAGTAGTGCTGGAAAACCTGCGCCAGGCCTTCCCCGACAAACCCGAAGCGGAGATCAGGCAGGTGGCGCGGAAATACTACCGCAATCTGACGGACATGATGGTGGAGACCATCAAGCTGCTGACCATGAGCAAACGGTCGCTCAACAAACGTTTCGACTGCGACCTCTCCGTTTTTCATAAGTTATACGCCGAAGGCCGCAGCGTGCAATTGCACCTGGGTCATAATTTTAACTGGGAATGGGCCAACCTGTTCGCCAAAAACGGCGTGCAGTTCCCTTTCCTCGTCGTGTTCATGCCCATCAGCAATTCCGCGGTGAACCGCATGTTCGCGCACTTCCGCGAAAAGTTCGGCACCGTGATGATACCCGCCAATGACATGCGCAACGGTATGGCGCCATGGATCGGGAAACAGTACCTGCTTGGTCTCGTTGCCGATCAGAATCCCGGTAACCCGCGCCGTTGCTACTGGTTCCCGTTCCTTAACAAAATGACCGCTTTTTACAAAGGCCCGGAAATGAGCGCGCGGCGGTACAACATCCCCGTGGTGTTCGCGGACATCCGCAAAGTAAAAAGGGGGTATTACAAGGCGCAGCTGAAGCTGGCGTTCGAGAATCCCATCAACGAACCGGAGGGCAGCATTACGGAGGCCTTTGTGAAATATCTTGAAAAAAATATCAGGGAGCAGCCCGAGGTATGGGTGTGGAGCCACCGGCGCTGGAAACATGAATACCAGCCGGAGTATGAATTTGAGAATGACGGGGAATGATTAGAGAGCGCTGGCGCTCTCCATGCCGGCGCTTCGGCGAGCTTTGCAGCGTTTCTTTTACACGGCGCTTTTTTACCTGACAAGACATTAAAAACCCCGGCTATTGCGGCCGGGGTTTGTTTTTATGGACTGACAAGGTTATGCCGATGGAATTCTGATCTTCCAGCCGGGCTGTATCATATCAGGGTCTTTGATCTTGTCTTTGTTTGCTTCGTAGATCTTTTGCCAGGTGAGGCCGGGGTACTTTTTCGCGATCTTGATGAGGCTGTCGCCCGCCTGGATCTCATATTCCTGTTCCGCGCCTTCGGCGAGGGAAATGTCCAGCACGAGGTCGCCGGCGCGCATATCGGGGTCCAGCTTCTCGTATATGCCCCATAGCTGGTCTTTCACCGCAGAAGAAGGAGCGGTGCCGTTAACATACAGCACGCCGTTCTGCTCGGCTACCTGCAGGCCGGTAACGCCGCCGTTGTTGGCTGCCTGTACAAGTTCCGCGTATTTATCCTGTAATGCCATGTTCGTACTTTTTTTAAGGGTGAGTGATGGATGTTATTGCAGCGTGAGCTGGTTGTTCACTTTCTTGGGTTTTGCTTCGTTCGCGGCCTGCATCACTTTGCGAAGGTCCGATCTTTTGATGGTGCCGGTGAGGGTTACTTCGCCGTTGGCGATGGTGGCGGTTACCCCGGTAATGCCTGCTGCGTTGAGCGATGAGTCCACGCTGGATTTCAGGATGTCGTCCGGGTTGATGGTAACGGGCGGCGGGGGAGGCGGGGTCAGCATGACGTTGTTCACTACGGATTTGACGCCTTTTACGCTTTTTGCGGCGTCTTCGGCGGTGGTTTTGGCGGCATCGTCCATCACTTCGCCGCTGAGGGTCGCAACGCCGCCTTTTACTTCAGCGATCACGCCCGGGGCGGCGGTGGCCAGCTTGTCGTTCACTTCTTTCTGGAGTTTTGCGTCGCTTGGTTTGCAGGCGTACAGCAATACGCCGATCCCGAGGAGGAGGATGGCGGACAAAATGGTTTTGCGTTGTTTCATATGATTAGAATTTTAAAGGAATTTAACCAATTCTGTCCTAAATGACAATTATTTCTGATGTTAACGAATTGTAAAGCAATTATTTATGTTATAACATACATAAAATGCAAGTGTGGAGTTTTATATGTGTTTTATGTGTGAATTGTAGCGATAAGGTTGACAAGGGGGTGCGGATCAAGGTGTTAACACCTGCATACATTCTGAACTAACGAACAAAAGTATTAACACCTGCATGCGTTACGAGCAAGCGGACAAAGGTGTTAACACCTGCATACATTTTGAACAAATGAACAAAAGGTGTTAACACCTTAAGGCAAACACGCCGGGGAAAATCCATACAATGTCAACACTCTCCCATAAAAAAACGCCGGAAGCAATACCCCCGGCGTTCTCCATATCAAATAAGAAACCTAATTCAGAATATTTTTCTCCTGCACCACCGTCAACCCTTTCTGGTCCTTCATTTTGGCGAAGCCGCCGTTTACGTTGCGGAGGTTGTGGATGCCTTCGCGTTTCATGATGGAGCAGGCGATCACGCTGCGGTAGCCGCCGGCGCAATGCACATAGAGATTGAGATGATCGTCCATGTCTGCGAGGGCGCCGGGGTCGGTCATATCGCTGAGGGTTACGTTAATAGCGTCTTTGATGTGCCCGTCCGCATACTCGGCGGGTTTGCGAACGTCCACCACCACGAGGTTCTCGTCGTGCGGGATGTCCATTGCCAGCTCGTCGGCGTCCACGGAAATGATCATGTCGATCTTTTCACCCGCCGCTTTCCAGCCTTCAAAACCGCCTTCAAGATAACCCTGCACTTTATCAAAACCGACACGCGCGAGCCGCACGATGGTCTCCGCTTCCTGCCCGGCCGCGGTGACGAGCAGCATGGGCTGATCGAACGGCAGCAGGCTTCCCGCCCATTCCGCGAAGCGCCCTTCCAGGCCAATGCTGATGGAGCCCGGCACAAACCCTTCCGTAAAAACGTTCGCGTTGCGCGTATCGAGTATCACGGCGCCTGCGGCGGCTTTCTCTTTGAACGCTGCTATGGACAACGGCTTGAGGCTTCTTTCCATCACGGTGTTCATCGTATCGTAACCTTCCTTGTTGATCTGCGCGTTGATGGGAAAATATTGCGGGGGCGTAGCCAGCCCTTCCGTTACCTGTTTGATAAAATCGGCTTTGTCTTCCGCAAGCAATGCGTAATTGCTGCGTTTTTCATCACCAATGGTACTGTAAGTATTGGGACCGAGATTTTTTCCGCAGGCGGAGCCCGGGCCGTGCGCGGGATACACCGTTACGTGATCGGGAAGTGTTTTGATCTTGTTATTGAGCGATTCGAACAAATGACCGGCCAGCGCTTCTTTGCTGAGATTGCCGCTGAACAGGTCGGGTCGGCCCACATCGCCGACGAATAAAGTATCGCCGGTGAAAAGGGCGTTCGGTTCGCCCTGCTCGTCGAGCAGCAGGTAACAGGTGGATTCCAGCGTATGCCCCGGCGTGTGCAGCGCTCTCACCGTCAGCTTGCCGATCCTGAAATCCTCCCCGTCTTTCGCGATATGCACGGGAAAGCTGGTCACCGTTTCGGGACCGTACACGATGGGCGCCTTGGTGGCTGCCGCAAGGTCGAGGTGGCCGGACACGAAGTCCGCGTGAAAATGCGTCTCGAAAATATATTTGATGGAAGCGTTCCTTTCGTGCGCCAGTTCAAGGTAGGGTTCGATATCTCTCAGCGGGTCGATGATGGCGGCCTCGCCGTCCGATTCAATGTAATAGGCGGCTTCTGATAAGCAACCCGTGTACAACTGCTTAATGAACATATGGTTTTTGATTTATGCAAAAATACGAAGAAGTTGTACAACGGGGGATGACGGATGTCAGGGCCAGGTCAAACTGTTACCCGGTAGGATAAGGGGAATAAAGCGCATAAAAAAGCCGTCTTCCCCAAAGGAGAAGACGGCCGGTTCAGTATGGTGCAGGGCCGCTCTTTCGGCCACTTAAAGATAAGATTGGATGGATCAACCCACCAGCTCTTCGACAAACTTCGCTACTTCTGCAATTCGTTGCTTGTTGATGGTGTAGTGGATGAACTTACCGTCCCTTTCAGTGATAACGATGCCTGCGCGGCGCAGGATGGCCAGGTGCTGACTTGCTACCGACTGTTCCAAACGCAGTTTCACGTAGATCTCCGTTACAGTCATGCGCTTATGGTCTTCCAGCAGCTTGATCATTTGCTGGCGCAGTTTGTGGTTGATTGCTCTCAACACCATCGCGGCCTTTTTAACGGCAATGTAATCCAATTTGATCTGATCTTTTTCATTGTTACCTCT
>JBQCFV010000108.1:0-2987 GCA_051958695.1 Chitinophaga sp.
TTGGTTTAAATCTCTTTGCTGAAAATCCGAAACAACTTGAGAGACTTTACACGATCTTCAAAGATTTAAATTCGGAATTTCAGTTCAATCCTATTGCTACTTCCATTCATGAAGGATTTATTGATGAAGACCTGAAAATTCTTTGCTATACCGATCACGAAATATTTCAACGCTATCACAAATACAAAGTCAAGCAGGCTTACAATAAAAACAAGGCACTCACCCTTCGTTCCCTGCGGGAACTGCAGCCCGGCGATTACGTCACCCACATCGATCATGGCGTGGGCGTGTACAGCGGCCTGCAGAAGATAGAATCCGGCGGCAAGATGCAGGAAGCCATCCGCATCATTTACAAGAACAACGACTTGCTGTACGTGAACATCAACTCACTGCACAAGATCAGCAAATACACCGGCAAGGAAGGCGTGGCGCCCAAAGTGAACAAGCTCGGCAGCGACGCCTGGGAAAAACTGAAGGAAAAAGCGAAGACCGAAGTAAAGGACATCGCCAAAGACCTCATCAAGCTGTACGCCGCGCGCAAGTCGCAGCAAGGGTTTTCGCACACGCCGGACACTTACCTGCAAACGGAGCTGGAAGCGTCTTTTATCTACGAAGACACGCCCGACCAAAGCAAAGCCACCGCCGACGTAAAACGCGATATGGAATCCCCCTCGCCGATGGACAGGCTGGTGTGCGGCGACGTTGGTTTTGGTAAAACGGAAGTGGCCGTTCGCGCTGCGTTCAAAACCGTGGTGGACGGAAAACAGGCCGCGGTGTTGGTTCCCACTACCATTCTCGCCTTTCAGCATTATAAAACATTTTCCGAACGATTGAAAGATTTCCCCTGCACGGTGGACTACATCAACCGTTTCAAATCCACCAAAGAAAAGAAAGAAACGCTCAAACGGCTCGAAGAAGGGAAGGTGGACATCATCATCGGCACGCATGCATTGCTGGGCAAGGACGTAAAGTTCAAAGACCTCGGCGTGATGGTGATAGACGAAGAGCAGAAGTTCGGCGTAACCGCCAAGGAAAAGCTGAAAACGATGAAGGTGAACGTGGACACGCTCACACTAACGGCAACGCCTATCCCGAGAACGCTGCAGTTCTCCCTCATGGGCGCGCGAGACCTCTCGGTGATCAACACGCCGCCGCCCAACCGGCAGCCTATCGAAACGGAAGTGCTGGTGTGGGACAAAGACCAGATCCGCGACGCGATCTATTATGAAACGGAACGCGGCGGACAGGTGTATTTTATTCACAACCGCATCAACGGGCTGCGCGAAATGGCCGGCCTGATACAGGAGCTTTGTCCCGACCTGAGCATCGCCACCGCGCACGGGCAGCTGGAAGGGCATAAGCTGGAAGAAGTGATCCTCGACTTCATCGACCGCAAATACGATGTACTGGTATGCACCAACATCGTCGAAAGCGGGGTGGACATTTCCAACGCCAACACTATCATCATCAACAACGCGCACCACTTCGGCCTCAGCGATCTGCACCAGCTGCGCGGAAGGGTAGGCCGCAGCAACAAAAAAGCGTTCTGTTACCTGCTGGCGCCGCCTATGAGCACGCTTCCGGCGGACAGCCGCAAACGCCTTTCCACGCTCGAGCAGCATAGCGAGCTGGGCAGCGGTTTCCAGATAGCCATGCGCGACCTCGATATCCGCGGCGCGGGCAATTTATTGGGCGGCGAACAAAGCGGCTTTATCGCCGAGATCGGTTTCGACATGTACCAGAAAATTCTTGACGAAGCCATCCGCGAGCTGAAACAAACGGACTTCAAAGACCTGTTCAAAGAACAGCTCGAAGAGAAAAAAGATTTTATCAACGACTGTACGATCGATACCGACCTGGAGATACTCATCCCCGATTCTTACGTGGAAAGCATCCAGGAAAGGCTGAACCTTTACCAGGAGCTGGACAATATCACCAAAGAAGACAAGCTGCAGGAATTTATCGACGGGATGGAAGACCGCTTCGGCCCTATTCCCGAACCGGTCGCCGACCTGTTTACGATGATCCGCGCGCGCTGGATGGCGATAGAACTGGGTTTTGAAAAAATGATCCTGAAAGAAGAAACGTTGCGCTGTTATTTTATCAACAACCCCGACAGTCCGTATTTCGAATCGCCCACTTTCCAGCACATCCTGCAGTATATTCAAACGCGCACCAACAACGCGCGTCTCAAACAGGTCGGCAAAAACTTCATGCTGATCGTGGACCGTATCAAAAACATGAACGACCTCCACAACTTCCTCCGCAAAATGACCGATGCGCGCAGTTAATCAATTGTAACATATATTTGTCCCGAACGTTACACCCTCATTATTAACCTGACAAAACACAAAGAAAAGTTAAAGCCTGGAAAGGCATATGGAATCCGGGCAATCCCCTGCATCCTGCATGTGAATTTAAAACTGAAAACAATGAAAAGATTAACCGTATTATTAATGGCACTCGCTATGACAGCTACATCCTTCGCCCAGACCACCGACACCAAACCCACGGTTAAAAAGATCGAAGTGAACGGTTCCGCCGAGATCGAGATCACCCCCGACGAGATCTTCGTGAACATCACATTGCGCGAATACATGAAGAACAAAACGCGGAAAGTGGCCATTACCACGCTGGAATCGCAGCTGCAGAAAGCGGTGGAAGCGGCCGGTATCGCTAAAAAAGATTTTACCATCGCGAACGTGTTCGGCTACAATTACGATCAGTGGTGGAAAAAGAAAAAGGACAACGAAGATTTTATGGCGCGTAAACAATACCGCCTCAAGCTGAACAGGCTCGACAAGATCAACGGCATCCTCGATGCGGTGGACGAAGAAGGCATCGAAAGCGTGAACATCGCCTCTTACTCCAGCAGCAAAATGGAAGAGTACCGCAAACAGGTAAAGACCGACGCGCTGAAAGCCGCAAAAGCCAAAGCCGAATACCTGCTGGCCGCTATCGATGAAAAGATCGGCGGCGTGATCGAG
>JBQCFV010000109.1:0-4827 GCA_051958695.1 Chitinophaga sp.
ACCGTTTTACCGAGATAAGCGCCTTCACGCTCCTTGTTGATCACGGTCTGGTAAATGCGGCCGGTGGTCACGTTGTTGGCCTGCGAAGTGGGCGTGTTCAGGAAACGCTCATAGTGGCCAAGGTCCAGGTCGGTTTCGGCGCCATCTTCGGTTACATAACATTCCCCATGTTCGTAAGGGTTCAATGTACCCGGGTCCACATTGATATATGGATCAAATTTCTGAATGGTCACTTTAAGGCCGCGTGCCTGCAATAGTTTAGCGAGGGACGCTGCGATAATTCCTTTACCCAATGAGGAAGTAACACCTCCCGTAACGAAGATATATTTTGCCATAAAAAACTAAGTTCCTGAAATTTTTACTTGACCAAAGAGGAAGTGCTGCCGGGACTGATTGGTGTATCCTGTCAAGTAATTTACTTCCGTAAGGTCAGGCAAAGATACACAAATTTGCCTCGCACCCAAGGGCAATTTCCGCGCGCCCGTGGCAAAATCCCGGCAAACTCAAACCCATCAAGCCTTTCAGAAAATTCGCACAAATAACCCCCATTGTACTTTTACCGGCGCGGCCATCCTTCCGGGAATTATCCCGGCATTCCCGTAATTTTGCGTCCGGAAGCCGGCATATGAATTTTTCGCTATATAAGAAATGTCCCGCATGGCTTCGGCCGACCATTAAAAGTCGATTATTTAACGGATGAAATCATTTTGATATGACCTTGACGCCAAAAACGGCACACGATTCCCTGGTACAAATGACGGAGCTGGTGCTTCCCAACGACACCAATACATTCGGCAACCTGATGGGCGGCCGGCTGATGTACTGGATGGACATTGCCGCCGCGCTCGCCTGTATGAAACACTGCGCTGCGCCGGTAGTGACCGCTTCCGTAGACAATATCTCCTTTGAAAATCCCATCAAGCTGGGCAACGTGGTGCATATCGAAGCCATCGTTACCCGCGCGTTCAACACGTCCATCGAGGTGCATATGAAGGTTTGGGGGGAAGATCCTGTATTGCAATACCGTTATAAATCCAACGAAGCGTTCATGACCTTCGTGGCGCTGGACCCTAACGGAAAATCGCGCCCGGTGCCGCCGGTGGTGGCCGAGTCGGAGGAAGAAAAAAGACTGTTCGAAGGCGCGCTTCGCCGCCGCCAGCTGCGGCTGATACTCGGCGGGAAAATGAAGCCCGCGGACGCCGGCGAGCTGAAGGCGTTGTTTTATGAGCAGAAATAGATAAACAGGAAAATATTGTGGCGGGCTGACCAAAGTTTGGTCGGCCCATTTTTATTGAAGCATCTGCCGGAAATTATTGGTGCGGCATGAACGCCCGGCCAACGCGCGCATCCCTGACGCCGGACGGACGGGTGAGAATTATTGGTATGGCGTGAGCTGGCCTATGTAACGGCCGCTCATTTTTTATTGTGATGGCGCATTCCTCCAAAAACCAAAGCGGCCGCTCCTTCCGGAACGGCCGCTTCGTATTTATACAAACCTCTTTTAATCCTTATTCACCAGCACATTCGTCAGCTCATTCAGCTTCTTCACCTTGCTCGCAAAATCCCCTTTCAATCTGTCGCGGATGGATTGGAGATTGTGCAGCACATTTTCCAGCTGATCCGGGATCGCATCTGTCAGCACTTCCCGCAGCCTTTTTGCGATGGTAGGCGATTTGCCGTTGGTGCTGATGGCGATCTTCCGGCTGCCTTTCTGCACCACGGAGCCGAGGTAAAAGTCGCAGAGCGCGGGCGTGTCCGCCACATTGATGAGCACTCTCGAGGCTTTCGCTTTTTCCCAGATGCAGCTGTTCAGCTCCTTATCCGCCGTGGCGGCGATCACCAGGTCTTTCCCAAAAAGGTCACCGCAGGAAAACGCTTTCTGTACGAGCGTTACATTGCTGTAACCTTCGGTAATAGCGGCCATTTCAGGCGCAAACCAGGTGGCTACTACGGTGATACGTGCGGCCGGGCAGTTTTGCAGGATGGCCGAAACCTTCTCGCAGCCTACGTTTCCGGCGCCTACAACCAGCACTTGCAGATGCTCGAGCTTAAAAAAAACAGGGAACAGGTGATTGTCCATGATCAAACGGCTAATTTATAATTATCGGCCAGTTTGGATTGCAATTCCTGGAATGCTTCATGGAACCGCACCACCTCGCCGATCACGATGATCGCGGGGTTTCTCAGCCCCTGCTCCTGCGCGAATGCGGGAAGGTCCTGCGCCACGCCCACGCCTACTTTCTGGGTAGGCAGCGTTCCGTTCTGGATAATGGCGGCGGGCACTTCGCCTTTGCCGAGCCGGGCGTATATCTCCGCGATCTCCTGCAATTTACTCATCCCCATGAGAATTACAACAGTGGTATCCGCCTGGATGGCATATTCGAGGTCGCGGCCGAGCTTGCCGTCCTGCGTGGTGCCGGTGATCACCCAAAACCCTTCGCTCACGTTCCTTGCGGTAACGGGTATTTTATTGACCCCGGGAACGGAGGTGGCGCTGGTGATACCGGGGATCACTTCCGTGTCGATGCCGTACTGCTGCGCAGCCGCCAGTTCTTCCTGGCCGCGGCCGAACACGAAGGAGTCCCCGCCTTTCAGGCGTACTACGCTGCCGTAGGTCAGGGCATATTTAACGATCATGCGGTTGATCTCCGCCTGGGTATACACGTGCATGCCGGCGCGCTTTCCTACAAAGCGTTTCAGGCAGTTCTGCGGTGCATGGTCGAGGAGCTCGTTGTTAGACAGGGCGTCATACAGGATCACACGGGCCTGCTGGATGGCTTTCAGCCCTTTCACTGTAATCAGCTCCGGGTCTCCGGGCCCGGCCCCTACCAGCGTCACTTTCGGTTGTAATGTTTGCATGATCGTACGTTTTTATGGTTGGATGTTTTTATCAGGCGTTGGCCGCTGCGGCCTGCCTCTCCACGCGATATTGCTGCGCTTTGTCGAAGAAGGCTTTTGCCTGTTGGTAATATTGTTTCGCGAAACGTTCTGAAGGTTCCTGCTGGTTGATCTCCAGCACGAGGCTCCGGAAGCTTTCCGCGGGGAAGGTGAATTTGCCGGTTTCCACGAAGTGTTTGTCGAAATCGTTCATGATGCCATGCTGCGTGTTGCAGTTCACGTTCTCATCGAGCAGTACGCATTTTGCCGTTTGAATGAGGCAGGCGTAAGTCTGGTAGATGGAATCGGCCCAGGCGTTGTTGGCCAGGCTTTTCATGCTCCAGTCCAGCTTTTCTTCCGCTTCGAACAGCAGGGTGGCTACCAGGTCGATCATCACGCCGGCGCATTCGCCCACGCCGCTAGCGGTGGCGTAAGATTTTGCCTGGCCCCAGTCGATGAAGTCATCGTTCTGCAGGCTGGTAAGGTCTGCCAGCGGTTTGAGCAGCTCGTAGAAATATTTCTCGCCGTTGCGGTCGTAATACGCGTGGAACAATTCGTTCTCCTGCGCGTTGGCCTCATAGTCGTTCAGCAGTACGCGCAGCACGTCGGGACCGCGGCGGCTGGGCACTTTCAGCACTTTGTCCGCTACGCGGCCTTCGCCGTCGCGCAGCGCGCCGCCGCCCAGCAATACCTGCAGGGCAGGAAGCACTTTGCCGGCGCTCTTCATGGAAGAACCATGGAAGCCGATGTGCGCAAGACCGTGCTGGCCGCAGGAGTTCCTACCGCCGCTGATCTTGATCTTGATATCGTTGTTGTAGATGAGGTCGGGAAATTCGTCGCGGATCACGTCTTCCATCGCCGCGGCCACGCCGGTGCTGCTGGAAATGGCCAGGTTGCAGGTATCGGTACCGGGGCAGGAAGTAACGTCCGCCACGCTGTCGAACCCGGCTGCGCTAAAGCCCGCTTCTTCCAGCAGGGAGAAGATGTAAGGCAGGTTCTCCTCGCGGATGAACTTCAGCAGCAGGCACTGGTTAACAGTCACGCGCATATCGTTCGCGATCACGGGGCGCAGCTTTTCGATCAGCCAGCGGCTGGTGTGCGATTTGATGTCACCCAGCGGCACGCGGATGTAAGCGCCGAAATATCCTTTCTGTTTCTGTTCGAACACGTTGGTCTTTTTCCAGGCTTCGAACAGCTTTTCGTCTTTGAGGGTGAACGCGGGCGCCACAAAACCGTCTGCCGGGGGCACGGTAGCGGGCCATGCTTCGTGGTCCACCACGAAGATCTTGGATTTGATGGCTTTGTATTCTTCTTCCAGGAGGCGGTTAAATTCTTCCATGCCGATCTTCGCGATCAGGAATTTCATGCGCGCCTTGTGGCGGCTGGACCTTTCGCCGTAGCGGTCGAACACGCGGAGCACGTTCTCGATGTAAGGGATCAGCTTGTCCGCCTCAAGAAATTCGAAGGCCAGCTTGGCGAGGTAAGGTTGCGCGCCGAGGCCGCCGCCTACTACTACTTTAAAGCCGCGTACCTCTTTGCCGTCTACGACGCGGATCTTGGGGATCACGCCAACGTCGTGCGCGAAGGCGAGCGCGGTATCTTTTTCGCTGGAAGAGAATGCTATTTTGAATTTACGGCCCATGTCCTGGCAGATGGGGTTGCGCAGGAAGTACCTGAACGCGGCGTCGGCGTAGGGAGTAACGTCGAAGGGTTCTTCCGGGTCGATGCCGGCCTGGTCGGAGGCGGTGATGTTGCGTACGGTGTTGCCGCAGGCTTCGCGGATGGTGAGCTGGTCCTGTTCCAGTTCTGACCATAATTGCGGCGTTCTGTCCAGCGATACGAAGTGCAGCTGGATGTCCTGCCGGGTGGTGAGGTGCAGGTTACCGGTGGAATATTCGTCTGAGATATCGGCGATGCGTTTCCATTGCTCGAGGGTCATTTTGCCGTAGG
>JBQCFV010000110.1:0-3600 GCA_051958695.1 Chitinophaga sp.
CCACGGCGGTGACGGTAAGGCAGACGCCGTTGTGGGATACGCTCTGATCGATTTTCAATTCCTGCGCCAGGGGGGACTGGATGGTCAGTTCAACATTTCCGCCCCCGGGTATTGCTGCGGCTACAATGCCTGTCGTTTCGATAATGCCGGTAAACATAATACACAAATTTAATGGAGAATTGCCGGGGGAAGAAATGACGAATATATTTTGCGAATAAAAAAGTAATACTTACCTTTGCTGTCCGTAAAAATATACTGTAAAACAGAATAAAGGAGAAATATGTTAATCATCGATTCCAAAGATTGCGAAAACATTGACAAAGCGCTCAAAAAGTATAAAAAGAAATTTGAGAAAGCGAAAATTCTGCTGCAACTCAGAGAGCGTCAGTCATTTACCAAGCCGTCTATCCGCCGTCGCACCCAGGTGCTGAAGGCTGTATACAAACAGCAGGTAGCAACTGGCAAGTTCGATCAATAATCCGATTCGATACTGAGTCTTTTTATACACGAAATTGATGATTGTAAAGAATAAACTATCTTTACAGTCATCAATTTTTTTGTATTGGATCAAGCGCACCTTCCATCTTTGGCGCAGGATTTCCTGGCCTATCTTTCTCTTGAAAAGCGGTATTCGCCGCATACGGTGCAGTCTTACTCCCTTGATCTGAGCCAATTTTTTACTTATCTCCATGAAGAATATGGCGGAATTGCGCTGGAAAGCGTGAAGCCAGCCCATGTGCAGTCGTGGCTTGCATTGGGGCTGGAGGGGCGTAAAAAGGCCGAAGATGCCCATAAGCGCTCACAGCCGCCGGCGTCGGCCGTTACGATCCGCAGGAAGATGTCTGCCCTGAAATCTTTTTACAAATATGCCCTTCGCAAGGGCGTGCTGAAGCAGAGCCCCATGGCGCGGGTGTCTGGCCCGAAATTACCGGGGCGGCTGCCGGTGTTTGTGGATGAGCATGTCATGGAGAAAGTGGAGAAGAACGCGGGCGGGGGGGATTTGCTGTTGTTCGGCGATGATTTCGCAGGGGCGACGCATCGGATCATCCTGCGGTTGCTGTACCATGCGGGAATACGGCGGGCAGAGCTGGTCGGGCTGCGGGATGGCAGCATTGACTTTTCGAACGGGCATATGAAGGTGCTCGGGAAAGGCAACAAGGAGCGGATTATTCCGCTGGCGCCGAATCTCCTGAAGGAATTGAAGGAATATATCCGGAAGCGGGAGGAGGCGGTGCCGGAATACGCGGGCGATGCGCTGTTGTGCCTGCCGGACGGGCGGCCGGTGAAGGCCGGGCATGTATATACTACGGTCAGGCGGGTGCTGGAGCAGGTGACGACATTGAAGAAGCGGAGCCCGCACGTGTTGCGGCATACTTTTGCGACGCATTTGTTGAATAACGGGGCGGATATTAATGCGGTGAAGGAGTTATTGGGGCATGCGAGCCTGGCATCCACGCAGGTGTATACGCATAATACGATCGAGAAGCTGCGGCGGGTGCACCAGCAGGCGCATCCGCGCGGGGAGTGATATCAAAGCTTTTATTGACAGGAATTGCACTAAGGAAAAACAGTCTGGGAGATGACGCGGATCATCTGAGGGGGACGCGGAGTTGGGTAATATTGGGTATGGTCATTTTAACAAAATTTTTAGGCGGTTACTGATTGCTTTGCGTGGGAAGATTCTGTATATTAGTAATACAGTTCTTTACATAAAAAAAGCGCCTATGATGGATGACTACTAATTTGAAATCAGATTGTTAAATGTAAAACTTTAGTGCTATGAATGTTCAAATTCAAACTGTGCGTTTTGATGCTGACGCCAAATTAATTGATCATGTGAATAAGAGAGTTCAGAAACTTTCCACCTTTTATGACAAGATTGTACAAGTAGAAATTTTCCTGAAGTTAGACCAGTTAGCCCACCAGGTAAAGGATAAGATTGCGGAGATACGCGTGAATGTGCCCCGTCATAGATTCTTTGTAAAGCATGAGAGCAAATCCTTCGAAGAGTCCTTCGATCTTGCGTTTGACAGCCTTGTTAACCAGATCAAGCGTAAGAAAGAGAAGAATTTACATTAAAATCTCAAAAATATTTTGGAAATAATAATCTCTTTACTACCTTTGCCATCCCGATTCAAAAAGGGATCGGCGAAGGTAGTAAAGTTCTTTGCTGTAGGGCATTTTAGCCGACGAAGGTGAGTTTGAAGAAATGTTGGGAAAGTGAAAAAAAATATTTGTTTTAATAAAATTTTCACCCTTATTTTGCACTCCCTTTAAGCAAGAATGTTAAACTTTTTCTTGACAAAAGAATGCCAGCATAGCTCAGTTGGCCAGAGCTACTGATTTGTAATCAGTGGGTCGGGGGTTCGAATCCCTCTGCTGGCTCAAAGAAGTTATTAAGTAAGTCGGGCAGGTTCCAGAGCGGCCAAATGGGGCGGACTGTAAATCCGCTGTCTTTCGACTTCACAGGTTCGAATCCTGTCCTGCCCACCATTTAAACGCAAGCTTTGCTTGGGGAGTTTTTGAGAGAAAGGAAGTGTTGGCAAAGCGTTGTGCGGGAGTAGCTCAGTTGGTAGAGCGACAGCCTTCCAAGCTGTAGGTCGCGGGTTCGAACCTCGTCTCCCGCTCTTAAGGCACCATCAACGCTGTTGTAGCTCAGGGGTAGAGCACTTCCTTGGTAAGGAAGAGGTCGTGAGTTCAATTCTCATCAACAGCTCAAAAGATTTCGGATGCTGGGTGACCGGAAAGTCCTTCTGGGAAATTTCCGTGGCCGGTGTCCGAAATTCGAAGTTTAACGCAGCCGGTAAGCTCAATGGATGAGCGTTTCGCCAGTAAGCGAGAAGGAGCGGGTTCAATTCCTGCGGCGGGCTCCAGTTTGTAGTAAGTTTTAAAACAACTAATAAAGCAAATAAACTTTACAAACCATCTTAAAAAAAAATACAATGGCAAAAGAAACCTTTAAGCGGGATAAACCCCACGTTAACATTGGTACCATTGGTCACGTTGACCACGGTAAAACTACCTTGACTGCTGCCATTACTACAATTCTGGCAAACAAGGGCTTGGCTGAGAAGAAAGGTTATGACGAGATTGACGCTGCTCCTGAAGAAAAAGAAAGAGGTATCACCATCAATACTGCACACGTAGAGTATCAGACTGCAAATCGTCACTATGCTCACGTAGACTGCCCTGGTCACGCTGACTATGTTAAGAACATGATCACCGGTGCTGCCCAGATGGACGGTGCTATCCTGGTAGTAGCAGCTACCGACGGTCCTATGCCCCAGACGAAAGAGCACGTGCTGCTCGCTCGCCAGGTAGGTGTTCCCCGTATGGTTGTATTTATGAACAAAGTAGACCTGGTTGACGACGCCGAGCTGCTGGAACTCGTTGAGATCGAGCTGCGCGAACTGCTGTCTTCCTATGGTTTCGACGGCGATAATGTTCCCATCATCCAAGGTTCCGCTACCGGCGCTCTCGCAGGCGATCCCCAGTGGGTAACCAAGATCGAGGAGCTGATGGAAGCTGTAGATACTTACATCCCCATGCCTCCCCGTCCGGTTGACCAACCGTTCCTGATGTCTGTGGAAGACGTATTCT
>JBQCFV010000111.1:0-3715 GCA_051958695.1 Chitinophaga sp.
GCTTTCTGTTTTTTTGAATTATCATTGTAAAAGCGAGCGGTTGATTTCCGCGCAAGTAAAACAATTACACAAATGAGCTTACATCAACTCCGTCCTGCACAAGGCGCAGTACATAAAGAAAAACGTTTGGGCCGTGGTGAAGCTTCCGGTAAAGGCGGCACCTCCACGAAAGGTAACAAAGGTGCTCAATCCAACACCGGTTACGCCAGCAAAAGAGGCCACGAAGGCGGTCAGATGCCTATCCAGCGCCGTCTGCCGAAACGTGGTTTTATCCCTATCGACCGCACTGAATACAAAGTGTTCAATATCGGCCAGCTTGACCAGATCATCGAAAAATACGGTATCCAGGAGTTTTCCCTGGAAAACCTGTACATGAACGGCCTGATCAGCAAGACCAGCAAAGTGAAAGTGCTCGGCCACGGAGAACTGAAAAGCAAAGTAACGCTGAAAGTGAACGCGATCAGCGAGAAAGCCAAATCAGCCATCGAAGCAGCCGGTGGATCTGTAGAACTGGTTTAAGAAATTACGATAGAGAAGGCGCCTACGGAGTAGTGCGTCTTTTCGAATTTACACGCGTTATTAAACTCTTACCTTCCCGTGAAGAAATTTATCGAAACCATAAAGAACATCTGGAGCATCGAGGACCTGCGCAAACGCATCATCACCACGCTGCTTCTGACACTGGTGTACCGCATAGGCTCCTTTATCACCCTTCCGGGTCTCGATCCCAACGCACTCGCCAGCTTTTCAGAAACGTCGCAGCAAGGCATTCTCGGTCTGTTCAACATGTTCGCCGGAGGTTCCTTTTCGCGTGCTTCCATCTTCGCGCTGGGCATCATGCCTTACATCTCGGCATCCATCGCCATCCAGCTGCTGACCATCGCAGTTCCCTATTTCCAGAAACTGCAGAAAGAAGGAGACAGCGGCCGCAAAAAGATCAACCAGTACACCCGCCTGCTCACCGTGATCGTTACTGCATTCCAGGCCAGCGCCTATGTCGCTTACCTCAGAACGCAGTCCGGCTCGGCGCTGATACCGGAATACGGCACCTTCATGTTCTGGCTCTCCACAACGGTGGTGCTCACCGCGGGTACCCTCTTCGTAATGTGGCTGGGTGAGAAAATGACGGACAAAGGGATCGGTCACGGTACTTCCATCATCATCATGGTCGGCATCCTTGCCCGCCTCCCCGAAGCCCTGTTACAGGAGTTCTCCCTGAAAACGACCGGCGCCGGCGGCGGCCTGCTCCTCTTCCTCGTGGAGCTGGCGTTCTTCATCCTGATCACCATCGGTCTCATCCTGCTGGTACAGGGCACGCGCAAGATACCCGTGAACTATGCAAAACGCATCGTTGGCAATAAACAGTACGGCGGGGTACGCCAGTTCATTCCCCTCAAGGTGAATGCATCCGGTGTAATGCCCATCATCTTCGCCCAGGCCATCATGTTTATCCCTGCTACCGCTATCGGCTTCGCTACGCAAAGCGCAGACGCTTCCACCTTCATCCGCATCTTCAGCGATCATACCAATCCCTGGTACAATCTGATCTACGCGATACTCGTGGTGGTGTTCACCTTCTTCTATACCGCGCTCATCTTCAACCCCACGCAAATGGCGGATGAAATGAAAAAGAACAACGGTTTCATCCCAGGCGTAAAACCCGGTAAAGCCACTGCCGATTATATCGGCGCGGTGATGGACCGCATTACCCTGCCGGGCGCGTTTTTCCTTGCCATCGTGGGCATCATGCCCGGCATCGCGGCGGCGATGAACATCAACAGCAACTTTGCCACCTTCTTTGGCGGTACCTCGCTGCTGATCATGGTAGGCGTAATTCTCGACACCCTGCAGCAGATCGAAAGCCAGCTGCTCATGCGCCACTACGACGGTCTCATGAGCTCCGGCCGCATCAAAGGCAGAACAACGCCGGCCAGCGCCTGATAACGCAGCCTGTACAATATTTGCAGCCATCCGGTTTACCCGGGTGGCTGTTTTGCTATTATTGACTAACTTCGCATGTTATGATCCATTATAAGACGAAAGAAGAAATCGAGCTGATCCGCGAAAGCGCGCAGCTCGTGAGCGCTACCCTGGCCGAAGTGGCCGCCCGGCTCAAACCGGGGATGAGCACGCTGGACGTGGACGCCATCGCCGAAACGTTTATCCGCGATCATGGGGCGGTGCCCTCGTTCAAAAACTACAAAGGTTTTCCCAATACCTGCTGCATATCCGTGAACGAAGCCGTGGTGCATGGCATTCCCAACGGCTACACGCTGCGCGAGGGCGACATCGTGTCGGTAGACGTGGGCGTGTACAAGAACGGGTTTCATGGGGACAGCGCCTATACCTTCGCCATCGGCGAAGTGCCCGTGCATGTGCAGAAGCTGATGGCCGCCACCAAAACGGCGCTGGCCAAAGGGATCGAAAAGGCCGTAGCAGGCAACCGCGTGGGCGACATCGCTTATGCCATCCAGGAATACGTGGAGAAGGAGAGGGGTTACGGCGTGGTAAGAGAGCGTGTAGGGCACGGCCTGGGCCGCAACCTGCACGAAGACCCGCAGGTGCCCAATTACGGGCGCAGGGGCAGCGGCGCGGTGCTGAAAGAAGGCCTGGTGATCGCCGTGGAGCCGATGGTGAACCTGGGTACCCGCGATGTAGAATACCTCGAAGACGGCTGGACGGTGGTGACCCGCGACCGGAAGGCTAGCGTGCATTACGAACATACGCTGGCCGTTGCCAAAGGCAAGCCCGATGTGCTGTCCACCTTCGACATCATCGAGGTGGCCGAAAAGGCGAATGCGGCTTTATTTTCCGGGCATATTTCCGCCGCAGTATCCTGAAGAGGGAATGTGGAAAAACCGGTATATTTGCCGGCTGCCGGGGAGAAATCCTGAAAAAAGCTGGTATGGCCTGTCCGTTCATTATAATGTTTTTAGCTTTATAAATTATTGAGATAGAGCCCATTTTAGGAAGTTCGCCGGATAACTTTAAAAGTTATCCACACCGTTGGACTTTTTAAAAGATTATTTCCGGTAATTTTTTCGGTTTCAGAAACTTTTATGGTATCTTTGCATTCCTAAAAATTTTTATGGCGAAACAGGCATTGATCAAACAGGATGGTATTATTCTGGAAGCCTTATCAAATGCGATGTTCCGGGTTAAGCTGGAAAACGGGCATGAGATACTGGCGACCATTTCTGGAAAAATGAGGATGCACTACATTCGCATCCTGCCGGGAGACAAGGTTGGAGTGGAGATGAGCCCTTACGATTTGAGCAGGGGTCGTATAATTTTCAGGTACAAATAAAAAACAACTCTGGTAGATTTATAACAATTGACTCATGAAAGTAAGAGCTTCCATCAAAAAAAGAAGTGCAGATTGCAAGATCGTTCGCCGCAAGGGTAAATTGCTGGTGATCAACAAAAAGAATCCCCGTTTTAAGCAACGTCAGGGTTAATCGCATCTGTATCTATTAAATCGAATAAAAACTAAACAATAATATGGCACGTATAGCCGGTATTGATCTTCCTAAAAACAAAAGAGGTGAAATTGGTCTGACTTATATCTTCGGTATCGGTCACTCTACCTCCGTATATATCCTGGAGAAAGCAGGCATTGATTTGAATAAAAAGGTGAAGGACTGGAATGACGACGAACAGGCCGCCATCCGTAACATCATCAACAACGAGCTGAAAGTGGAAGGCCAGTTGCGTT
>JBQCFV010000112.1:0-2436 GCA_051958695.1 Chitinophaga sp.
AATGGATCAGCAGCGTGGCCACGCTTGCGGCATTGTGGCGGCGGAAATGGTTCAGCGCGATCACGCCGGCGAAGCAGCAGATCTCCATAACGGAAGGGACCAGGATCAGCAGGCTGCGGGTATACCAGTAAAGGAATGCGGCAACGAGGGCCACCATCACGGCGGTTAATAAAGAGAGGGTATTGATGATCACGATCGAACGTCTTGCACGGGACTCTTTTACTGACGCCGTTCCTGCGTGCAGTATGGATTGGACAAATTTTTTGATCATGGGCCGGTTGTTCGGGAATATGGTTTTCACAAATACGGGTTATCGGAATCTTGCCTTTTTTCAGTCGGTATAAAACAGTTGTAGTGGCAACGCATACAATATACAAAAAAATCCGCACGCCTGATGGAATTTTCCGCAGTCTTGCGTCCTTTTTCAAACAGGCCGGTATGATAAGGGGGAAGATGCGGGTTCATGTCCCGCCGGCCTTCATCTTCCGCACGATCCAGGGCAGTGTGATCCCCTGCCCGATAATGGTGAGCAGCACGGCTACCGTGGAAATAAAAATGATCTCGTTGCGCAGCGGGAACGGCTCGCCGTTTTCCAGCTTTCTCGGCAAACCGATGGCGATGGCCAGCGATACGATGCCGCGCATGCCCGACCAGCTGATGATCATGCTTTCTTCCAGCGTCAGCAAGGCCGCTTCGGAGATCCTTCCTTTTTTCTTCGTGAACGCGTGCCGCAGGTTTACCTGCTGCAGGAACATCCTCGCCATGCGCAGCAGCAACGCCGCCACGGTGATGAGCAGGGCGTAACCGACATAGTCCCATATCTGCGTATCGTCTATCTCGCGCGCCACGATGGGAAATTCCAGCCCGATCAGGATGAAGATAAAACCGTTCAGCAGGAAAATGATCGTGTCCCAAAGCGTTTTTGATTCTTTGCGGATCTGTTCCGGGAAACGCTGGCTGCTGAGCCTGGACATGCTGAGACCGAGCATCACCACGGCGATCACGCCGGAAACGTTCAGCTCTTCAGCGAGCAGGTAGGTAACAAAAGGCGCCAGCAGCATAAAGCTCATCACGGCAAGATTGTTACCGCGCACCGCGCGCAATATAAAACCAAGCGCCATGCCCACCGCGATACCAACCGCCGCTCCCCCTGCCAGCAGGCCCACGAACACGATCGCCGCTTTCCACACCACGAACGCAACGCCCGATACGGCCGCTACTGCAAAACGGTAAGCGACCAGCGCAGACGCGTCGTTGATCAGGCTTTCGCCTTCGATGATGGTGATGGTGTTGTGCGACAGGCCGAGCCCTTTTGTAATGCTGATGGCGGCCACCGCATCCGTCGCGGAAAGGATGGCGCCGAGCACGAACGCGAGCGGCCAGCTCATGCCGGGAATGATATAATGCGCGAACACGGCGATGCCGCAGGCGGTCATGAACACCAGCCCGATCGCAAGCGTGGAAATCGTATTGATGTTCGTTTTAAAGGTTTTGAAGGAAATGTTGAACGCAGCGTCGTACAGCAAGGGCGGCAGGAAGATCAGCAGCACGATCTCGGGGTTGATCTCTATGACCGGCAGGCCGGGAATAAAACCAATGGCGATGCCTGCGGCAATCAGCAGGACCGGCGCGGCCATTCTGATGCGTTCCGCCACTACGGAAAGGCCGATCATGATGGCGAGAATGAATAATACGATGCTGTAATTGTTCATATGCCTGCGTATGATGAAGAAAGCCCGCCAAACTCAGTCTGGCGGGCCTTTTGTTCTTTTGTGACTCTGTCAGGATTCAAACCTGAAACCTTCTGATCCGTAGTCAGATGCTCTATTCAGTTGAGCTACAAAGCCATTGTTTTGAACGGGTAGCAAAAGTAGGAATATTTTTCAAAAAACCATGAACGCCCCGAAAATAATTATCATATTCTACTTAACGATAATACGGAAAAGAAAAACCCGGCAAACGATTCGTATGCCGGGTTGCTCATTCGTAGAAGACTTGCTTTTTGTGACTCTGTCAGGATTCAAACCTGAAACCTTCTGATCCGTAGTCAGATGCTCTATTCAGTTGAGCTACAGAGCCATCGTTCTGTTCCTGAACGGGATGCAAATGTAGGGAGATTTTTTATTTCTGCAAACCTTTCACTGCTTTTTTTCTGCATCCGCGATTTTCCATTTACTTTTGACGTTACATTTAAAACGCTGAAACCCGTGAAAATACAGCTTTGGAGCATCGGAAAAGAGCATGATGCGTATATCAACGAAGGCATCCAGGTATTCCGGAAAAGATTACAGCATTATACGGATTTCGACATTAAACTCATCCCCACCGTAAAGCAGGCGGCCAGCCTTTCCATCCCGGAATTAAAAAAAGCGGAAGGCAAGCTGATACTGGATATGCTGCAGCCGCAGGACTATCTGCTGGCGCTGGACGAAAAAG
>JBQCFV010000113.1:0-14877 GCA_051958695.1 Chitinophaga sp.
TGATAGTGACAACACTACTTTTCATATCGGACTAAAAGATAGTGAAAATACCGCCAAACAGCCATATTATTTTGACGGTATCTGCCCTTCAGACGGTATAAAGAAACTAGGCCAGCAGCTCTTTTGCTTTTGCGGAGATCAGGTCGGCCACCATCCCTTTAAAAAAGGAGAGCGCAAAAGGCAGTTCGCCTTCGATATCCACGCTGTCCGGGTTTACCTTGATGCCGCCGGAGATGTCGAACCCTTTGATGGAAAAGCTGAAATCGGCGTGGTCGCCTTCCCAGGTTTCTTTTACGTCGGAGACCTTGTCCGCCTGCTGTTCCTTCAGGTTGGTCAGCAGTTTTTTAATGCGCTCCTGCGCTTCTTCTTTCGACAGTTGATGGGGAATATTTACATTGAGTGTGGACATGTTGCTGAAAATTTCGGGCAAAGGTACAAAATGCAGGCCGGGTTGCGCCTCCTGCAACGAAAGAGGCGCCCCGGTGGAGCGCCTCATTTTTTCAAAAGCATGATTTAACGGGCTTCAGCGGCCGCCCCTCTTTGCGGGTTTTGCCGTGGGAGCCTTTTGTGCGGCGGCTTTGCGGGCCGGTGTTTTTTTCTTTTTTGGTAAGATGATCTTCTGGGTATCGTCCGCGGTCACTTCACGGGTGATATTCCTGCTATAGTCGTTGCCCAGATTAGGCCCGCCCTGTTCGAGCCCGCTGCTGCCAATGGTCCTTCTTGCCATAACACGTTCATTTAGGTGAACAATCGGTTTCTCCCTTCATATCGGGCGAAAATTGTGCCACGCGTACGGTTGAGGGTAATTTTTGTATTTTGAAGATGAATCCGCGTTTTATGAAATTCCTGTACACCGCTTTCTTCTTTTGCTTTATCGCAACCTTTTGCCATGCCCAGCTGCGCGTGAGCGACAATGGCCGTTACCTCCTACGCGACGGCAAACCTTTTTTCTGGCTGGGAGACACCGCCTGGGAGCTGTTCCACCGTTTGAACCGCGCCGAGGCGGACGAATACCTCAAACACCGCGCGGAGCAAGGCTTTACCGTGATACAGGCGGTGCTGCTCGCCGAATTTGACGGCCTGAACACGCCAAATGCCAATGGCGATATGCCGTTGCGCGATAACGATCCCGCGAAACCAAATGAAGCGTATTTCAGGTATGCGGACACGCTCATCGGGCTGGCGGACCATTATGGCCTGGTGATAGGATTGTTGCCCACCTGGGGCGACAAAGTGTGGAAATCCACCTGGGGCAAAGGCCCCGAGGTGTTCAACCCGCAAAACGCCCGCATCTACGGCCGCTGGCTTGGCAAGCGGTATGGCGGCAGGAAAAACATCGTGTGGATACTCGGCGGCGACCGCAACCCGCAGAACGATACGCATGTAACGATCTGGCGCGAAATGGCCGCGGGCATTTTAGAAGGCGTGGGGAAAGGCGGCCGCCCGCTCATTACTTTCCACCCGCAGCCCAACGCATCCGGCTCCGCGCAATGGTTCCACAACGACGCCTGGCTGAGCTTCAATATGTTCCAGAACGGTCATTGCAGGAATGCGGCCGTGTATGACAAGATAAAGTCCGTGTACGACCGCAAGCCGGTGAAACCCGTGCTGGACGGGGAGCCGCTGTACGAGGACCATCCCGTATGTTTTAACGCCGCGGACCTCGGCACCTCCAATGCCTACGACGTGCGCATGTACGCTTATCTCGATCTTTTCGCGGGCGCTTTCGGGCATACGTACGGTTGCCACGACATCTGGCAGTTTTATACGGAAGGAAGGGAAGCAGTGAACGGGCCGCATGTGTTCTGGCGCAAGGCGATGGACCTGCCGGGCGCGCGGCAGATGGCGCATGTGAGAAAGCTGATGGAAGCCTCGCCGGCGGAAGGCCGTGAGCCGGACCAGTCGCTCGTAGTGGAAAACGCGCTGCCGGCGGCGGAGCGGGTGCAGGCGTTGAAAGGAAAGGATTATGCTTACATATACACTTGTACGGGCCGTACGTTTACGGTAAACCTGGGCCGGGTGAGCGGCGCAAAGCTGCAGGCAGGCTGGTATAACCCACGGAACGGCGAATACAAGCCCTCCGCGATCATTGATAACCGGGGCCGCCATACTTTCCGCCCGCCTTCCTCCGGCTACGGGCAGGATTGGGTGCTGGTGCTGCAAAGCACGGCGCGAAGGGTCGCGTTATAACCCTGTTTTCCCTTTTTCCTTCTCTTTTATATGCAGGACGGTGTGATTTCATTTGTGAAAGCATTTTCTTTCGCTATATTTCATATTGTGTTTTGAATAATTATTTTTGTTTAAATTTTGTTTAATTTAGTTTTTTCTCTACTTTAGCATTGTCCCATATTGATGATGAGATAAAAGTAGGAACGTTCCACGGCATGCCCGGCCCAAAGCCGGTTATAATGCACCATGAGAAAGGATTTCGGGAGTTTTCAGGCTCAACGGCCAAAAGTATTAGAATTTCACGTATGTTGCCCGGCCCGCTGCCGCCGCAACCTGTCAGTTTTTTCCGAACCAATAATTTAAGTCCCTTTTAAAGCAACCAGACCAAAGTCAGTAACGCTATGAATGTTTTACGTCGCTTTTCTCAGAATGAGCCGCAGTGGCCCATCGTGTGCCCTGATCTCCCGTTTTTCCCCGCTGCGGGCGAGTTATACGGCCTTAATAATCACTTAACATTGACATTAAAACCGCTCCATATACCTTTGCGCGCAATATGGCGGACCGGGATCTTAAAACCTTTTTAAAATAGCATCGTCTTTTCCATCGTATAACGGGGTTATAATTACTTACAAAACTTTGTTGAATGAAACATTTTTTCCTACTTATCTCCGGCCTGCAATTGTTTGCCAGTAGCATTGCGTTCGGTAAGGCTGACATTAACTATCCTGGCGCTTCTCATCCGGAAGCCAATACAACGGAATATACCTTCCGCGCGGATTCCAATATCGTGGTGAGAGGCAGGGTGACGGATGAAAAAGGTGAAGCCCTCGTGGGGGTGAACATCAAGACCAAAACCGGCGGAAAAGGCACCGTAACCTCCCCGGACGGTACTTACACCCTGGTTCTCCCCGGAAATAATTCCCTCATATTTTCATTCATCGGCTATCTCCCCCGTGAATTTGCCGTTACCAAAACGGAACGCCTCGACGTGCAGCTGCTGCCCGATCCGAAAAGCCTCAACGAAGTCGTAGTGACCTCGCTCGGCATCAAACGCGACGAAAAGGCGCTGGGTTACTCCGCTACCGTCGTAACGAACGAGCAGCTCACCGACGCGGTCTCCAATAACTGGACGGACGCGCTTTCCGGCAAAGTGGCGGGCCTCAACCTGATCCGCTCCGGCAGCGGTCCCACCGGTTCCAACAGGATCGTGCTGCGCGGCGAAAGCAGCCTCTCCGGCACCACCGAAGCCCTCATTGTGGTGGACGGTGTGGTGATCAACAACTCCAGCGGCGCGCGCACCGCGGTATCCGGCGAATCGGTATACGGCACCGGCAGCGACAACATGCCGGCGGACTATGGCAGCGGGCTCAACGACATCAACCCCGACGACATCGAAACCATCACCGTGCTGAAAGGACCCGGCGCAGCCGCGTTATACGGCCAGCGCGGCGCGGGCGGAGCTTTGATCATCACCACCAAATCAGGCAACAGCAAAAAGAAAGGCCTGGGCGTAACGATCAATTCCAATACCAGCCGCGAATACGTGAACCGCTGGCCCGACCTTCAGTTCGAGTACGGCCAGGGCCTCGACGGTATGGCGTATTATTCCTACGGCACTACGGTGGACGGCAGCAGCACCAGCGGCACCAGCTCCGCGTACGGCCCCCGTTTCGAAGGCCAGCAGTTTTTCCAGTACGATCCTGAGCTGCAGGCCGTAGGCAAGGAAAGAACGCCCTGGGTGCCTTACACCAATAAAGTGAACGAATATTTCCGCCCCGGCGAAACCTATACCAACTCCATCAGCGTGGACGGCGGCAGCGACAAGACGACCGCGCGTTTCTCCGTTACCAACGTGGGCAACAGCTGGATCATGCCGAACACCGGCTATGACCGCAACACCGTGGCGCTGTCCGTAAACTCGAAAGTGAACGACAAGCTGCGCATCACTTCCAAAGTAAACTATACCAACAAGTCCAGCGACAACCTGCCCGGCGCCGGCTACGGCAACCAGTCCATCATGTATTGGTACATTTTCTGGCAGCCGAACGCCGACCTGGACTGGCTGCGCGATTACTGGGTGAACGGAGAGGAGAACAGGCGCATCAAGTTCCCGTACAGCTCTTATCCCGAAAACCCGTATGCAGTAGCTTACGAATTTCTCAACCAGTCCAACCGCCACACCGTTACCGGCAACATTTCCGCCAGCTACGAATTTACAAAAGAGCTGAGCCTGCAGTTAAGAACATCTATGGACCTGGTTTATGAGGAACGCGCCCAGAAACGCCCGTACGACGCGGGTTCCAAGCTTCAGAAAGGCAGCTACCGCACGCAGAACATATTCGGGATGGAATACAGCTCCGACTTCCTGCTGCGTTACAGCAAAAAGATCGGCAGTGACTTCGAGGTTTCCGGCACCGCTGGCGGAAGCATCCTGCGGAACCATTACAACAGGGACGAAGTGCGCGCGGATTCGCTGATCATCCCGGGCGTATATTCCATGTCCAACGCCGCCGGCCCGCTCGTTACCATGCCGCGCAGCAGCAGCTACAACATCAACAGCTGGTACGGCATGCTGGCCCTCGGTTATAAAGATTACCTGTTCGTAGACTTCACCGGCCGCCAGGACTATACCAGTACGCTGGCCACGCCGCTCCGTTCAGATGCGGCGGGTTTCTTCTACGGATCGGCCAACGCCAGCCTCGTGCTGTCCGAAGTTGCGAAACTGCCCAACGCATTCGATTATGCAAAGGTCAGGTTCTCCGCAGCCAGCGTAGGCAGCGGCGGCACGGCGGCGTATCAGACCGCTTATAATTACGCCACGGGCGGAAGCCTTTACAGCGGCGGTCTTCAGAACCCGACCCTGCTGGCCAATCCCACCCTGCAACCGCTTCGTACCAATTCCTACGAAGTGGGCATGGCGGCAAAAATGTTCAAGAACCGCTTCGGTTTCGACGTAGCCGCCTATATCGGCAATACAAAGAACCAGCACCTTCGCCGCGTGGTAGACAGGGCGTCCGGCTACAGCCAGATACTCATCAACGCGGGCATGGTCAGCAATACGGGTATCGAAATTGCGTTGAACGGCACGCCGGTTTCTTCCCGCAGCGGTTTTAAATGGAACACCACCGTGGTGTTCTCCGCCAACAGGAACAGGATCGAAGAATTGCTGGACAGCTCCGTGGTGATCAGGACCGGCCCCGTTGGCGGCGGCCAGATCGTTGCGCGCGTGGGCGGCAGCATGGGCGACCTTTACGGCCGCGGCTACGTACGCGCGCCGGACGGGCAGATAGTGTACGATGAAAGGACCGGTTTCGCCAAGATCACCCAGGATGTGGTGTACCTCGGCAATACCATCCCCAAATGGACGCTCGGCTTCACCAACAGTTTCTCCTACAAAGGTTTCCGCCTGAATGTTCAGTTTGACGGGAAGTTCGGCGCCGTAGCGCATTCGCTGATGCACTACAAGCTCGCCGAGCAGGGCAAGCTCACCAAAACGCTTCCCGGCCGCTACAACGGCATCATCGGCAACGGCGTGGTGATGGATGCCGACGGGAAATACAGGCCCAACGATGTGATCGCGAAAGACATCGACGAATATTACCGCTCGCATTTTGGTATTGACAATGCGGAAGGCAGCACCTTCAGCACCGACTTCGTCAAGTTCCGGGAAGCGCGCCTCGACTACAGCCTCAACGCACGTACGCTGAAAAGGCTGGGCCTGCAAAAAGCAAGCGTGGGCGTGTACGGCCGCAACCTGTTCATCTGGTCGGACTGGCCGATATTCGACCCCGAGTTCGGTACCATGTCCGGCACGGACATCGTGCAGGGCTTCGAGACCGGCCAGTTCCCGTCTACCCGTACCATTGGCTTTAACTTTGTTGTTGGATTTTAATTTGAAAAAAAATGAAGCGAATCATCTATAAATTATCATTGGTTGCGGCGCTTATCAGCATGATGGCCACGTCCTGCACCAAAGACTTCGAAGCAGTCAACACCGACCCGAACAACTCGCCCACCGCGCTCCCGCAGCAATTGCTGGCGCCCGCGCTGGTGAGCACGCTCGGATACCTTCAGCTGCGTAACCGCAACTTCAACAACGAGCTGATGCAGGTAACGGTAGACCAGAGCGATGCCGAAGGCAAAGTGTTCCGTTACGATTTCCGCGCCAACTGGGCGGATTATCTTTACAACGGGCTCTATATCGAGCTGACGAACTTCAAGGACATTTACCGTTATGCGCATGAAAAAGACAGCGCTACTTACAAAGGCATTTCGCTCATCTGCCAGTCGTGGATGTATTCCATCCTGACGGATACTTACGGCGACATCGCTTATTTCCAGTCCAACCTCGCCAAGGAAGAAGGCATTTACGAACCCGCCTTCGACAGCCAGAAAGCGATCTACCTGGACATCTTCCAAAAGCTGGAAGAAGCCAACACCCTGCTCACCGCCAACGTTGCCCTCGAGCAGACCTCCGCAGACCCGGTGTATAGCGGCAGCGCAAGCGCATGGCGCAAGTTCGGCAACTCGCTGTATCTCCGCCTGCTGCTGAGAGTGATGCATAAATCAGAAGTTTCCGCCGACGCCATCGCCAAGATCCAGGAGATACTCGCCCCCGGCAGCAAATACCCCGTGATCAGCAAAGTAAGCGAGTCCGCCGTGCTGAAATGGACCGGCGTAGGCCCCTTCGTTTCGCCGCTGATGAGCGTGCGTGCGCAGGATTATTCATCGCCCGGCGTTGCTTCCTTCTTTATCAATCACCTTGTATCCTGGAACGATCCGCGCATCGACATCCCTACCTGGGGCGGCGGCGTGGCCAACAGGTTCCGCATCGCTCCCTCGCAGGGCGCTTACATCGGTATTCCCAGCGGGTACGCGGTGGGAGAGAACCCGCAGAAAAGGTCCTACTTCTATTCCACCACCGGCGCCCTTACCCTCATGAACGACCCGATGACCGGGCTGATGTTCCCCTACGCGGAGATCAGCTTCATCCGTGCGGAACTGATCATAAAAAAGATCATTACCGGCACGCTTGAAACGGAATACAACAACGGCGTGCTGGCCGGCATCCAGTACTGGCTGCCCGAATGGCCGCAGGAAAATCTCGAAACCTACCTGGCGGATGCGGACATTCAATGGACCGATATCGATGAAGCTGCGGGCGACGAAGAGAAGATGGAAAAGGTCCACCTGCAGAAATATTACGCGCTGTTCCTCGTAGACATGCAGCAATGGTTCGAATACCGCCGCACCGGTCACCCCGTGCTGCCCAAAGGCGCAGGCCTGCGGAACGGCGGCGTAATGCCCGCCAGGATGACCTATCCCGTGTACGTGCAATCCACCAAGCCTACCAATTACAAGCTGGCCGTGGCCGCGCAGGGCCCTGACGTGATCTCCACGCAGGTATGGTGGCAAAAACCATAAGCATCTGACTGAACAAAGACTAGTTGTAAAGCACTAAAAAAAATATAATGAAACAGACTCTCATATATTCTTTCCTTTTACTCTCGCTGGCCTGTCTATGGGGGTGTGCGGACGACCGGTATCCCGGCGCGCAGATCAGCCCGTACTTTTCCATGTACGATCTCCGGTATCTTTATAAAGGGGAAGACGTGACGCTGACGAAAGAAAAAATGTTCGGCTCAGACAAGCTCACCGGCGTCGTGGTATCCGATCATTCCGGCGGCAATCTGCCCGAAGGGCTGTTGTGCATCCAGGATGCGCGCCGCATCGGCCTGCGCGGCATATCCATCCCGCTCGGCTCAGCCGCGGCCAACTATGTGCCCGGCGATTCCGTGATCGTGAACGTGGAAGGCGCCGTGCTGAAAAAAGTGAACGGCATATTGCAGGTAACCGGCGTATCGCCGGAAGACGTGAACAAAGTAGCGTCCGGCCGGGACATTCCCGTGAACCGCGTGCCGGTGAACAAACTGTTCCAAAACCCCGACTTTTATGAAAGCACCCTCGTGGCGATCGTAAAGGGCGGTTTCAATCCCTTGCCCGTGGCCGGCGACAAGCTGAGCGGCGATAAAACGCTCAATGACGGTTTTGGCAACATCAACCTGCATACGGAAGTGACCAGCCCCATCGCCAACGTGGACGCGCCCGTGCTGGCCAACTACTTCGGCATTCCCTTCAACAAGCAGGTGACCGAAGATTCCGTAGCGCCGCAATTCCACCTCCGCAATCCTGACGATGTGGTGGTGCTCAGCTCCGAGATCACTATCGCGCCGGTGATCATCACCGGTATGGTCACCGACGTAAAAGGCGGCGACGGCAACTACGAATATTTCCAGCTGATGGCTACCCGCGATATCGACTTCTCCGTAACGCCCTTCGCACTGGTGGCCACGAACAATGCCAACGCTTCCACCCCCACCGGTTACCCGGCGGCAGGATGGGCCACCGGCAGTAAACGTACCTTCAAATTCAACCTCACCAGCGGCTTCGCGGCCAAAGGCACCTTCGGTTACGTAGGGGGCGCGGGCAGGAAGATCAATGGTTCCGGCTCTACCAGCCTCACCACGTCCAACTGGATCAGGTATTTCGACTACACCAAGCAGGACGGCGACGGGTTCGGGCTGAAAACCGGCGGCCTCATGGCAAACAGCGGCAACGCTTCCGGCGTGGCGGTTTTTGAAGGAACGAACATCACCGTGGATTCCCGCCCGGTAGACGTGCTCTTCGTTCACAACGGCGGCAGTCTTTACACCGCCGGTCCGCCTATGAAAGGGTACAAGATCACCAACACCGATTATTACGACATCAAAAACCCGATCACCCTGGAAAGCCAGCCCTACTTCGTGTCCGGCTCCAATACCCTCTGCCTGGCGTACAATACGGCCGACATGGGTTACTGGTACATGCTCGGCGGCGAATACAACGTAACGCTCGGCCGCTGGATGAAAGCAAGGCAGCAGAACAATTTCCTGATGACCAAACAAACCACTATCGAAGAATTGGAAGGCGAATTTGCCACCAAACTGTTGGAATAAATTTTGCCCGCTTTAGAGAGCAAGGGTTGCCCCGCTTTTTGGGGCAACCCTTTTTTTGCGCCGTCGCCCGCTTGTATAAAAATATTGGCGCTGGAACTTTATTTTTTATACTTTGAAACCTCATTTTAAAATTCCTGTTAGATGAACAACGAATCCAGAAGGTCGTTCCTTAAAAAAGCAATGCTGGCGTCCGCTGCGGCCGCCACTCCCGGCGTCCTGATGGCCGGCCCGCGCGGCCCGCGCAGAATCGGGCCAAACGACAAGGTAAACCTGGCCTGTATAGGCATCGGTAACCGCGGCGGTGAGATCACCCAGGCATTCGCCAAAACCGGCCTGGCCAATTTTGTAGCGTTTTGCGATGTGGACATGGGCGCTCCCCATACCCAAAAGATCCTCAAACAGTTCCCCGATGTGCCCCGTTTCCAGGACTTCCGGGAGATGTTCGACAAAATGGGCAACCAGATAGACGCCGTAACCGTGGGCGTGCCTGATTTTTCCCACTTCCCCATCACCATGATGGCGATCGGCCTCGGCAAGCACGTGTATTGCGAAAAACCGATGGCGCGTACCTTCAACGAAGTGGAGCTGATGATGAAGGCGGCCGCGAAACACCCGAAAGTGGTGACCCAGATGGGCAACCAGGGTCATTCCGACGCCAACTATTTCCAATTCAAAACCTGGGTTGACGCAGGTATCATCAAAGACGTGACCCACATCGACGCGCACATGAACTCAGCGCGCCGCTGGCACGGCTGGGACCCGAACATCAAATCCTTCCCCGCGGCGCAGCCCGTTCCTTCCACGCTGGACTGGGACGTTTGGCAGATGGCCACGCAGGGGCATTCCTACAATAAAGATTTTGTGAACGGCCAATGGCGCTGCTGGTTCGACTTCGGCATGGGCGCGCTGGGCGACTGGGGCGCGCATATCCTCGATACCGCCCACCAGTTCCTCGACCTCGGCCTGCCTTACGAAGTAACGCCGCTGAAGCTCGAAGGGCATAACAATTTCTTCTACCCGATGAGCACCACGCTCAGCTTCAAGTTCCCCGAGCGTAAAAATATGCCGGCCCTGGAAGTGAAATGGTACGACGGGCTGGACAACCTGCCGCCTATCCCGAAAGGTTACGGCGTATCGGGCCTCGATCCGAACATCCCGCCCCCGAGCACCGGCGCCATCAAACCCGCCAAGCTCAACCCGGGCAAGATCATTTACAGCAAAGAGCTGACGTTTAAAGGCGCTTCCCACGGCAGCACCCTTTCCATCATACCGGAAGAAAAAGCGAAAGAAATGGCCTCCAAACTGCCGGAAGTACCGCAGAGCCCGTCCAACCACTTCGCCAACTTCCTGAAAGCATGTAAAGGCGAAGAGCAGACCCGCTCTCCGTTTGCGATCGCAGGGCCTTTGAGCCAGGTGTTCTGCCTCGGCGTGCTCGCGCAGTGGACCGGCGAAAAGCTCGAGTTCGACCGCCAGAAAAAGGTGATCACGAACAACAGGCACGCCAACGAGCTGCTGGTAGGCCCCCCGCCGCGCAAAGGCTGGGAGCAGTATTACAGGGTGTAACGTTTTGCAAACGATATATCGGGAGACGGCCGGAAGGCCGTCTCTTTTTTTTTGTGGTTGTGAGATGTGTTGCGATTGCGGACTGCCGCGTATTTGCATGAGTATCGCCGCAAAGAAAATTATAACGGATAAAAAGCCGGTCACCGGGAAAAAGGCTGCGGGCGTTCCGCCGGAAAAATGCGATATTCAGTCAATACTTTTTTGACCATGAAACAAAGCGCAGACGTTATCATCATCGGCGCCGGCCTTTCAGGGCTGGTGGCTGCGAAAGAGCTGGCAGAGAACGGCGTCAAAGTGATGCTGCTGGAGCAGGAGGGAGAGCAGAACCTCGGCGGGCAGGCGTTCTGGTCGCTGGGCGGCCTGTTCCTCGTCGATTCGCCGCTGCAGCGCCGCATGGGCATCAAAGACAGCCTTGAGCTGGCCTTGCAGGACTGGATGGGCACTGCCGCTTTTGACCGTGAAGAAGATCATTGGCCGCGCAAGTGGGCGGAAGCCTACGTGCATTTCGCGGCGGGCGAAAAATACAGCTGGCTGCGGCAGCACGACCTCCGGTTTTTTCCCGTGGTGGGGTGGGCGGAGCGCGGCGGTTACGGCGCCATTGGGCATGGCAATTCCGTACCGCGGTTCCATGTTACCTGGGGTACCGGCCCCGGTGTGGTGGAGCCCTTTGCGGAAAGGGTAAAAGACGCGGTGAAGAAAGGTACGGTGGAAATAAAATACAGGCATCGCGTGACGGAGCTGGTGATGGAAAACGGTGCGGTGAACGGCGTGCGCGGCGTCACGCTCGAACCGGCAAACACCGGCAGGGGAGAACAAAGTCCGGATACCGTCACCGGAGATTTTTTCGTAGAGGCGGCAGCGGTAGTGATCACATCCGGCGGCATCGGCGCCAATCACGACCTCGTGCGTAAAAACTGGCCTGAAAGGCTCGGCCCTGCACCAATGCATATGCTCAGCGGCGTTCCGCATTATGTGGACGGGCGCATGCTGCAGGCCGCGCAGGCGTCCGGCGCACGCATCATCAACCCTGACAGGATGTGGCATTACACCGAAGGCATCCGCAACTGGTCGCCCGTTTGGCGGAACCACGGCATCCGCATTCTGCCCGGCCCTTCGTCCCTTTGGCTGGACGCGCGCGGCAACAGGTTGCCCGTGCCGCTGTTCCCCGGTTTTGACACGCTCGGCACGCTGCGGCATATCGGGCATACGGGCTACGATCATTCCTGGTTCATCCTCACCCAAAAGATCATCAAAAAAGAATTTGCACTATCCGGCTCCGAACAAAACCCCGACCTCACCAACAAAGACTGGAAACAGGTACTGGGCCGCGCATTCGGCAAAAAGGCCACCGGCCCGGTAGAAGCGTTCAAAGAAAAAGGAGAGGACTTTATAGTAGCCGCCGATCTGCAAACGCTTGTGGACGGCATGAACAAACTGACGCCGGAACCGTTGCTGGATTATCAGCAGGTGTTGCGCGAAGTAAAAGCGCGCGATAACGAGCTGGACAACAAATTCTGCAAAGACCTGCAAATAGCGGCCATCCGCAACGCCCGTCAATACCTGGGCGACAGGCTGATCCGCACCGCGCCGCTCCACAAGCTGCTCGACCCGTCCGCCGGGCCGCTGATCGCGGTAAAGCTGCACATCATCACGCGTAAAACTTTAGGCGGCCTCGAAACAAATTTGGACGGGCAGGTATTGGGAATGGAAGGCGTGCCACTGGAAGGGCTATACGCAGCCGGTGAAGCTGCGGGTTTTGGCGGCGGCGGCATGCATGGTTACCGTGCGCTGGAAGGCACGTTCCTGGGAGGCTGCATTTTTTCGGGGAGAGCGGCGGCGCGGGGGATTCTGAAGATGCGGTAAAAATTGTTACTGTTGTTTCGAAAATAAATCCCGGTATAAAAATCTGTTTTTTCCTGTTCAACGTATCTACAAAGAAGAGGCACCCAACGAATAATTTAGAGTGAGAAAAGTATTGGCCAGGCTGACGAAAAGCCGCCAGGGAAAGGCATGCCCAAGTACATCCGACAGGTAAACTAGTAATGAAGCACCGCCCCGTATTCCGCTGCGGGGCGGTTTTTCAGCCCGCGGCTGTAGTAGGATTACTACAAGCCGATCGTATTTGTTCTATGATGCAGGCATGTGTTCATGCCTATCTTAGCGGCGGATCAGCCTATACTCAAAAAAGAAAAACCAGGACATCAATAACCATATACACCTATGAAGAACTTCTTCCTGCTGCGCGGTTCCGCGTATTCCTGCAATGTTTTTTTTTTGCCTGTTTTCCATCGCGATTTTAAAACGGTTGTTTGTGCATGTTGGTGGCAGGGTTGGGCGCACTTCCGCGCTTGTTTCTGCACACGATGGCTGCGGGGCAGCTGCTTCCTCCGCGCTCATTTCATCTTGTGGAAGCGCCACGGCTGCGGGGTTGCTGCATCGCAACAGTTGCTGCTGAACGCGCAGCGTCCGGCAAGCTGACTCTATCCTGCAGGAACAGTATTCCCCGTGCAGTACAGGCTGCGGTGCAGGAAATCAATTAACGGCTTCGAATAATGGTTATCATAGGAACTGGGGCCGTCTGTTAAGACGGCCTCCTTCTTTATATTTGCAGTATGAAGATCCACCAGGCATTGATACGGCTGCAGGAGAAAAAACGCGGCTTTCACCTCATTACGGACGAAGTGGAGCGGGCGCTGCCGCAGCTGCGCGAATTGAAGACCGGCATGTGCCAGGTATTTATCCGGCATACTTCCGCGTCCCTCACCATCAACGAAAATGCCGACCCCACGGTGCGGAAGGATTTTGAAATGTACTTCAGCAAAACCGTTCCCGAAAACGATCCCGATTATGAACATGATTACGAAGGCGCGGACGATATGCCCGCTCACTTGAAAGCCGCGCTGCTGGGCAGCTCCGTGATGATACCCGTGCGCGGCGGCAAACTTGCGCTCGGCACCTGGCAGGGCGTGTACCTCTGCGAACACCGCAACCACGGCGGCCCGCGCGAGCTGGTGATCACGGCCTGGGGTGAAGAGCGGTAAAAGAATAATAATCGTCATTTATTAACTTAGCAGCCTATGAGCAACAACAAACAAAGCGGGCTTTACCAGGAAGGCGGGGCCATCGCCTGGGAAGCCGCCGCACCGGGCATTCAGCGGCAGGTATTCGGTTACGACGAAACGATGATGTTGGTAAAGGTAAAATTCGAAAAAGGCGCCGTGGGCGATATGCACCAGCATCCCCACACGCAGGTGAGCTATGTGGAAAGCGGTACTTTCGAGCTGACCATCGGCGGCGAAAAAAAGTTACTGCACACCGGCGACGGTTATTTCGTTCCTTCAAATGTGCTGCACGGCTGCGTTTGTCTGGAGCCCGGCGTGCTCATCGACGTATTCACCCCGTACCGCGAGGATTTTTTAACCGGAAAATAAACGACATGCAATATCCCGAAATGGCCGCTTTCATCAACACATTGATCGATAAAGTAGAACAGCTGATACCAGAATACATGGCAAGGAAAGAAGACCGTGAGAAAGAAAGAGGAGGCTCCGCCATTTGCATACTTGATCCCGAAGGCCGCGTGTACGGCAAAATGTTCGGTACGGACGCCATCATGGCCCGCGAACGGTACCGCGTGGCATGGATCAAGGCCAGCCAGGCCTGGATCACCGGCCTGCCCACCGGCGAATACGAACGGCAGGTGTTCAACAAAGAAATAGACGAAGGCAAATACGGCATCCGCCGCCCGGACCTTATCGGCTGGGAAGGCGGCCAGCCACTGGCCCTGCCCGACGGCACCATGATCGCCGCAGGGTTTGGCGGCTTCACGAGCGCCAGCGACCTGGAGATCGTACGCAGGGCGTTGGCGATGATGCCGTGATCATTCACTTTAAATAAAAAAGGATATGGCAAAAGCATTTTTAGGCATGGGCCTGCTGGGCGCGAATTTCGTGAAGGCGATGCTGGAGAAAGGAGAGAAAGTGCAGGTGTGGAACCGCAATCCCGCCAGGGCGCAGGCGCTGGAAGCATCCGGCGCAACGGTGCTGGCTACCGCGGCTGAAGCCGTAGCAGGCGCCGATTACGTGCATATCACGGTGAAAGACGATGCGGCGGTGAACGAAGTGCTGGCCGCGGCCGCTCCCGGCCTTAA
>JBQCFV010000114.1:0-5159 GCA_051958695.1 Chitinophaga sp.
CAGCGCAGGAATTATAGCAGGCAGGCAATGTTCAGTAGTATGGAAAACCGAAAAAACCGGGTCATGCGACCCGGCTTTTTTGTTATTTTACAAAACGGGAATCAATATTTGTCCATTTACCGGTTTTCGATTGTTATGGAACTGAGCACACATACTCATTCATTCATCACCTGTCTCTTTTAGCATGAGAACTACGAAAAGCACAACCACCCCTGATAACGGCGCCGGCGCCGGCCACGTCGCGTCCCTGGAAACTGAACGGCGCATTCTCCTCGAGCTCGGGAACGAGCTCACCAAAGTGCGGGAAAAAACGGACCTGATCACCATCTTCTCGCTGAAGATGCGGGAAATGTTCCCTTTTTCGCATGCCATCGTTACGCTGATAGACCGGGAAACGGACAGCTATACGCCTTTTCTGCTCGACCCGGATTCCTCCCCCATACAACACCACCAGTTGTACCCCGAGCTGGTAGTGGCGCGTTTCCCGCTGAACGAGCCTTTCATCCAGACCGTGCTCGCCAACGGCGAGCCCACCACTTTCAACATGGAAGACATCATGGACGCGCCCGGCAGCCCGGTATTCCTCAAAGTCAACTACGAAGCCGGCATCCGCGTGATACTGATGACGCCGCTGAAGGACAAGGACCAGATCATCGGCTTTATGCATACCTATACAAAAGACCCGGCAGGTTTTACCGACTTGTTCCTCCGCGTGATCACCGGCATTGCGCCGCAGATATCCAGCGCGGTGGCCAATATCCAGCAAAACGAAGCGCTCCGCCATGCCGACTGGATCAACGAAGTGCTGCTGTCGCTCAGCAACGAAATGGTAAAGGTGCGCGACCGGCAGGGCCTGCTGAAAGTGATCAGCTCCGGTCTGAAAGAGATCGTTCCCTTCTCCCATAGCATGATCACGGTGATGGACGAAAAGGAAGAATATTACAAAGCATACCTGATAGACGCGGACGCGCAGCTGAAAGAGCTGACAGATTCCGGCGATGTGCTCAGCATGGCCACCCCGGCGGAAGACGGCATTTACGACATCGCCTCGCTGTATTACAAGCCGCTGGTATTTGACATGGGATCGTTCGATCTTCAAAACGCCCCGCTTTGGTTCAGGCTGCATTATGAAGCGGGCGCGCGCGAAATGATCGTGAAGATACTCGGCGGCAACGGCGCCTCGAAATACAGCCTGATGCTGTTTTCCGGCATGAAAGGCTCGTTCGGCACGGAAGCCGTCAACATCGTGAACCGCATTTCCAGCCAGCTGTTCACCGCCGTCAGCAATATTGCCGCCAACGAGGAGATCATAAAAAGAGAGAACGAAAAATCCTTCCTGCTCGACTTCAGCAGCGACATCGCCGCGGTACGAAGCAAGGCCGACCTCGCCGAAGCCGTGCGCAAAAGCCTCAAAAAGATCAGCTCGCTCAGCGGTTACGTGATACGCAAGATCAACGAAGACCATGTAACGTCCACTACTTACATTTATGACGACGCCATACCCGTCGGCGACGATGCACTGCTGGAGGAAATGCTCAGCGCCAAACTGCCCCTGGACGACGGTTTGCAAAACAGGGTGCTCGGCAGCGAGATCCCGTTATTTTTCAGCGTGAACGCGGAGATCCGCCGCGGAAGCACCGCCGCTTACCTGCCGCTCTGGAAAAAGGCCGGCTTCAAAACCGTTGTCGGCACGGCGCTCCGCACCGGCGACGTTACGCTCGGCATTCTCTGGCTGAACATTGAAGAGATCAATATGCCGCTGCTCCAGGGCATCTGCGCGCAGATATCCATCGCGATGTACAACATCATCGCCAACGAAGAAATACTCCGCCGCGAAAACGAACAGACCTTCCTGCTCAAATTTAGCCGCGACATCGCCGCCCTGCGCTCGAAAGACGATCTGCGGGTGGCCATTTCAAACGTGCTGCAAAACGTGCTGCATATCAAGCTCGCCATCATCCGCATCATCGAGGACGACGGCGTTACGCTCAGCTCCTACATGGTGGACGAAGCCCTGTTCGAGAACGAAAAAAGCGCGTTCAGGCAACTCGCGTCCAAGGTGCTGGATATACATGACCCGCTGAATGCGCGGGTGCTGAAAAACGACGGGCCGGTGATCTTCAACGTGGACGAAGAGATCGCAAAAGGCAACGATGGGCCGATCGTGCGGTTCTGGAAAAGCACCGGTCTCACCAACGCTTTCGGGGCGCCGCTGCGCGCGGGCAACACCAATCTCGGCACCCTCTGGCTGCTGCTGAACGAGGGCAACCTCACCATACTGAACGGCATCTGCGCGCAGATATCTATCGCCATTTCCAACATACGGGCCAACGAAAAGATCCTGGAGTACAAGCAAAAGCTGGAGCATGAAAACGATTACCTGCGCGAGCAGATCCAGACCATTTACAATTTTTCAGAGATCGTGGGCAACGGCATGCAAATGCAGAAAGTATACCGTTTGATGACGCAGGTGGCCGAATCCGCTTCCACCGTGCTGTTGCTGGGCGAAACGGGCACCGGCAAGGAACTGATCGCCCGCGCCATACACAATGCCTCGCCGCGAAAAAACAAACTGAGGGTGACAGTGAACTGCGCCGCTTTGCCCACGCACCTGATCGAAAGCGAATTGTTCGGGCATGAAAGAGGCGCGTTCACCGGCGCAATAGACCGGCGTATCGGGAAGTTCGAGCTGGCCAACAACAGTACGCTCTTTCTCGATGAGATCGGCGAGATGCCGCTGGAATTGCAGGTGAAATTGCTGCGCGTATTGCAGGAGCGGGAGCTGGAAAGGGTCGGCGGGAAAAACACCATCAAGGTGGACGTGCGCATCATTGCCGCCACCAACCGCAACCTCGAAGCGGAAGTAAAGGCCGGGCGTTTCCGTTCCGACCGCTATTACCGGCTGAACGTGTTCCCCATTCACCTGCCGCCGCTCCGCGACCGCCTGGAAGACATTGCGCCGCTCGCCAACGCGTTCATCGCAAAATTCAGCAAGAACATCGGTAAAAAAGTAACGGGTATTTCCGCCAAAGTGCTCAAACAGTTAAGGAGCTACGACTGGCCGGGGAATGTACGCGAGCTGGAACACCAGATCGAAAGGGCCATTCTTCTCAGCGAAGGCGAAGTGCTCAAAGAGATACAGCTGCCGGGCCTTCGCCCGGACGAGGACGGGGAAACGAAGCCCGCTTCTTCCAGAACGCTGGAACAGATCGAGCGGACGTATATCATCGATGTGCTGAAACGTTGCGGCGGGAAGATCTCCGGCGCAGGCGGCGCCGCGGAGATACTGGAAATACCCGGCACTACGCTGCATTCCAAAATGAGAAAGCTGAATATCGCGAAAGCGGATTATTTTATAAAATGAGCGTCGGAGAGAGAAGGTAAGAAAAGTAAATTGAAGGTTTTGAGAATCGCTTAAACGATAACAGGTCTCCATCAATAAAAAGGGGCTGACCACGCATTACTTTTTGGTCAGCCCCATGCATTTAGAAAACATCTTCAAACGGTCAGAAATCGACAGTCTCTGTATTGCTCCAGTCCGTTTCCGTGATGATGGGATTGAGGCTGGTGCGGCCGCTATCGGAGATGGTCACCTGTATCGTCGTGAGCACGTTGCGTTTGAAAGTGATGGTCTTTTCGCCCTGGGGCACCAGGGTGCCGTCCGGTTTTTCCCATATTACTTTTACGGGCCAGCTAACCTCCTCATTGAGCTTGAAGATATCCGACGCGAATATGAAATATTCCGAATCGATGTCTGCCGGTGTTACGCTTTTGGTCTCCGCAGCATGCAATTCCAGTATGAGCCTGCCTGCGGTAAAGTTGGGCGAGCTGAGCTGTACGCCAAAAGACAGCCGTCTCATATTGATGGCGACGCTTACCGGCTCAGGCATTACGGTAACCGTGGCGGTGCCGCGGAAAACGTCCAGCTCGGGAACATCCTTCCGCCCGATGTATTGTGTGGTATCGGCCGGGGCCGTTACATCGAGCCAGCTTAGCGTATCCACCATACTGCGATAGGCGGTATCCATCTTATTGTTCAGGGGCGCCCCGAAATGATGGTCGAAATAAGGCAGTCCGTTTTGCCAGGTGTAGAACAAGCCGCCGCCGGTGCCTTTTTTGAAAGCGCGTACACTGATATTGAATTGCTCCGCTACCGGCAGCTCCAGCGAAATAGCTCCCGCATTATCGAACATACCGCCGGCATAGACACTAAAAGGCGTTGCCGTGCGATACACGATCACGTTGTAAAGCGTACTGTCCGCGTACCGGCGGCCGTTGGGCAGCGGGCCTTCCGAAGTCAGCAGCTCGCCGGTCAGGCGCAGGCGCAGCTGTACAAAGCCGGGTTCTTCAACCGGTGGTTCCGGCGGTGTTGGTTTTGTTTTATTCTTTTTACAGGCGACCGTAGTGATGCATATGGCGGTAAGAAAGAAAAAGAGATATCTCATGAATAAGGGATTTTATTGTGGTAATGGTGAATGGGTTTCGATAATGCCGGCCGGGGCGCTACTTCTGCCGGTGGTGGGGAGGGTGACTTTTAAACGGGTGAGGACGTTGCGTTTGATCTGCACGTTCTTTTGCCCGAGGGCGACAGTATCTCCGAGGGCTTTCACCCATTTAATACTTACATCCAACCCTGATAGCCAATAGATGTCCTGATTCTTGAAAATATCGGCGGAATAAATGAAAACCTCCGAAAGCCCAGCCGGCGTTACGCTTTGCGGCCGGGCCTGACCATAATAACCATAACCGGGAAATTCCATCAGCAATTCGCCCGTCGTAAAATTGTCCGCCGCCAGCTGTATGCCGAAAGCCGTTCTTCTCATATGCAGGTTGACGATCGGCGGCGGCGTTGCAGAAATGGTAATAACGCCATAATGGGCATCCACCTCCGGCAATTCGGCCGGAAGCGCCGCCTGCGACAGATTGGTCGGGTCTGATACCTGGAGCCAGCTTAAACTATCCCACATCATATTGACTCTCTCTCTATGCAGTGAATCCATCTGGTTCGTCAACGATGTATTCAGTGGATAATCAAAATATTGCAGCCCGCTCGTCATCACGTAATACAGCCCCTCACCCGAACCTTTCATAAAAACATAAGCGCTGATGCGGGCAACGCTATCCTTCGGCAGCAGCAAGAAAATTGAATCACGCCGATT
>JBQCFV010000115.1:0-13446 GCA_051958695.1 Chitinophaga sp.
TACGCTGGAATCGGGGCCTTTTTCGAAGCGGATCGTCTTTTGGTCCAGCTCTTCCCCCGCATGCATGCCGTAACCGCCGGGCCCTTTGGACAAGCGGTTGATCACCATAATGTCGCGGCCGAACAGCGATTGCGGTATCTCGAAATAAACCGTGTCCTTGTACTGATGTACTTTAAAAAGACCGTCCTGGCTGGCGAAGTTTTTATTCACCACGTCCGCGTAGCTTTTGATGGCGGTGCGGGGAAGACGCGGTTTCACGGAATCTTTTTTCGTCGTATCCCTTACCGGCAGCGTGATCGTCAGTTTGATCTGGCTGGCGGCGATGAGGGATAAATGAGTCAGCAGTATAAAAAAGCCAATGGATTTGATAAGCCTGGTATAATGCATAAACATGGTGCTTGTGGTTCAGTAGTTATTGAATCCCGATAACGGGTGAAGTGGTCTGAAAACAGTCCTGCCGGCTGGATTGCCAGCTGATGGCGGAATTTGAGCCCGAGATACGCGTGCTGTTCACGGGCAGCTCGCCGAGCAGCTGCATGAACGCGGCGGCGCGGCCGGAAGCGGCCTGGTCCCAAAGAAAGATCACGGGGATGGAAAAGGCGTTGTGTTTCTCCAGCAGGTAATCCGCACGCTGGTTGTACGCGCCGGGCCTGCTGCGGAGGTCTATCAGCACGCCGTCCCTCCCGATGCCGCCCCATTGCGACAGCAGCGTGGAAGCCAGCGGGCGGTACAGGTTCACGAGGTTCATCGCGGCGGAATCTTCCGCCGCGCCCGGCAGGCTTACGCGCAGGTACGTGCGTATCGCGCCGTTTTGCATAACGTCTATGTCCGAAGTGGCGAAAGGAAAGGCGTTGTCGTTCGCTGACCGCAGGTTCCACTCCCCTTCGGGAACGGAAAGACTGTTCAGCGCAGGCATTTTTTTCCTGGGCGGCAATTTGGCCTCCTGGCAGCTGCATAAGGCAGCCGCGCAGATCAGCACGGTCCATTTGTCTTTCATTGATGGCAATTGTTTGCGGTTACATAAGCTGGTAAACGGGCAGCCGCAGGACTGCTAAAAAGCGCGGCCTCCCGGGCGGGTGATGAATACGCAACTGCGTTCCAGCGCCTCCGTTTTACTTTTTAGCAGCCCTGCCGGCTGTATGCATGCGGGTTTTAGAAATAGCCCGGGTTCTGTTTTAGCCGCGGGTCTTTGAGTATTTCCTGCGGCGATATCGGGTACAGCAGCTGGTTGTCGTTCCAGGGCTGCTTTTCGGGCATGGCGCCCAGCACTTCTTTTGCTTTGCCGGTTCGTTTGAGATCGAACCAGCGGTGCCCCCATTCCGCGAAAAGCTCTACCTGGCGTTCGTGCGCCACCGCTTCCAGCAATGCTTCCGGCGTAACGGCGGTGGTGTTTTTCAACCCGGCCCGCAACCGCAGCGCATCGAGATCGGCGGCCGCGCCGGTAAGGTCGGCGCCGATGCGCGCCCGGGCTTCGGCCCTGATGAGATACTGTTCGGCCAGGCGCAGCACCATGTAGTACTGGGTAACCGGCTGCGTGGCGCTGCCGATGGCTACGGTGTATTTTCTTGCGTAAAAGACCGTATCGCCGTTCCACTCGCTTTTTACGGGTGTTTCGGTATAGCTCGCCCAATCGGATTTCCGTTTGTCGTCCGCTTCAAACGCGGCAGCCTGGTGTTTTGTAAAATAATAACGTGGAATTAAATAAGGCCCGAGGGAGGAAAACTGCGCGGAGTCGCGGTATACGAGCCGGAGCTCCGGCGGCAGGTCCGTCCATGCAAAAAGCGCCGACAGGTTCGCGCCGTCCCAGGTGCCGTTGTACGGCTTTGCGGCGGGGTTCTGCTGCAATTGCCAGATGGCGCCGGTGCTGTTTTTCAGGAACACGCTCGTGAGATCGTCCGGCAGCTTGTACTGGCTGTCGCCGATCACTGCCGAAGCGGCCGCGTCGGCATTCGGCCAGTCCTGCATGTAGAGATACACGCGCGCCAGCAATGCGGTGGCCGCGCCTTTGTTCGGCCTGATGCGTTCGCCGCCCGAGATCGAATAATCGTCCGTCAATAGCGTCTGCGCATCCTTCAGGTCTGCCACGATCTGTTTGTATACTTCTTCTTTCGGCGTGCGCGCCAGTTTCATGTTCACGTTGAAGTCCGTGGAGAGCGCCAGCGGCACATCGCCGTAAAGGTTCACGAGATAAAAATAACAGAACGCGCGCACGAACTTCGCCTCACCCGTGAGCACCGCCCTGGTAGCGGGTTCCAACTTCGTCGAAGTAGAAGCGGCAACACCGCCGATCACGGCGTTGGCGCTAAAGATCGTTTTATACATCGGCGCCCAGAAATAATTGTCCGGCACGAGGTTTTCTTTTATCAGCGTATTCGTGCGGAACTGGTAATCGTCCGGCGATAGCACGCCGCCAAAATTCACCAGCTCATCGGCGGACATGCCCGCGTATACGGACATGCCGCCGTTGCTGAAGATCATTGTGCCCGTGTTGGACATCATGTACGAATAAATGCCCGCCATCACGGAGTTGGCCAGCTCGTTGTTGGCGAACACCTCATCTTCCTGTATGGTCGTGCGCGGATCGCTGATCTCTATCAGCTTCCCGCAGCCGGTTGCAAGGCATGTGCAAACCAGCAGCAGCAGCATTATGCCGTATGGTTGGTATCTGAATGTTTGTTTATTGCGGTTCATAACCATGCATCTTTTAAAGTGAAACGGAAATACCGAAAGTAACCGTCCTGGCGGGCGGCATGCCAAGCAGGCTCTGCACGTCCGGGTCAAGTCCCTTGTAATTCGAGAGCACAAATATGTTCTGCGCGTTGAGGTTTATAGCCAGCCCGCTCAGCTTCAGCTTCCGGAGCTGCGCAGACGTGAAGGCGTATGACAGTGCCAGCGTACGCAGCCGGAGATAACTTGCGTCCGTATACTGTCCGCTGGCGCTGGTGAACTTCAGGCTGTTGGACAGCGGGTCGGTAGTGAACTTCGCGAAAAGCGCGTCCTGCCCCGGCGTATGCCATGCGTTCTCGAACTGGTACGCGGAAATATTACCTATCGTGCCCGCCTGCGTGGCGTTCAGCGCGCTTCTTCCCAGCTGTTTGGCAAAGGCGAAAAACGCGCTCAGCTGGAATTGTTTGTAGGAAATATTATGCCCCATGCCGCCGGAAAACCTCGGCGAAGTATTGATACGGTAGTACATATCGTCGTCCTCCGTGCCTTTCGGCACGCTGCCGTTGCTTTTCACGACGCCGTCCTTATTGTGGTCGGTGAAGATGTACTCGCCGGTCGCGGGGTCTACGCCTTCAAGATGATAAATGTAGCTGTCGTTCAGCGATCCGCCGATCTTGAGCGTTGAATAGTACGGCGATTCCTCGAACAGCGGGTAGCTGAGCAGGGTGTTGCGGTTGGCGCCCAGGTTGAAGTTGGCGGACCATTTCCAGGTTTTTCCTTTGATCACGTCCGCATTCACCAGGAATTCCCAGCCGCTGTTCTCCACGTTCGCCGGCGAGTTGAGCACCACGGTGGTGAAGCCGGAGAAGCCGGGGATGGGGAAGCCCACCAGCTGGTTGTTGCAGCGGTTGCGGTAATACGCTACTTCGAAATTGAAGCGGTCGTCAAACAACGCGAAGTCGAGCGCGCCTTCCAGCTTTTTGTTTTCCTGCCAGTGAAAATCGGGATTGGCCATGATCTGCGGCATCAGCGGCACGATACCGTTGTACGGGAACAGCTGCGGGCTGGTGTTGCCGTACTGCGACAGGTATTTGTAATCGCCCACCGCGTCGCTGCCGGTAATGCCGTAGCTGCCGCGCAGTTTCAGGAACGAAACGAAGGAAGGCAATGCGTCCGCCACCCATTTTTCCTCGCTGGCTATCCAGGCGAGGCCCACGGAGCCGAAGCTGCCAAAGCGGTTGTTCGCGCCGAAGCGGCTGCTGCCGTCTCTCCTGCCGTTGAGATTGATGATGTATTTGCTGTCGTAGTTGTACCCGATGCGCGCGAAGGCGCCGGCATATTTGTACTCGCCGTAATAATCGTTGGCCGTCACGTCCGGCGCCGCGGTGATGCTGCGGATGAACAGGTCGCTGGTATAATTGATGCCTCTCTGGGAGCTGCTTTTGGAAATGTTCGACTGGTACGTGCCGCCCAGCAACAGGTCCAGCGAGCCTTTGCCGAGCGCGCGGTTGTATTCCAGCATCGGCTCCACGTTGAGGTTGTTGCTCTGGCTGATGCCGAATTGGGCGACGCCTGTCGGTTTGGGCCGGCCTGGCGCCACCACGGGGTCTTTTGAGGCGAGGTAAGTGATCCTTGTCTGGTCGCTTATCCCCTGGTTGTAACCGACGTTCAGCCTTGCGCTCAGCCCGCCTTTGAACGAATAGCTCAAACCCAGGCTGCTATTGAGGCTGCGCATCTGGGCTTTATAAGGATTGTACTGCCCTTCCACCGGGTTGGAAATGCTGGTGCCCCGGTATTCCTTGAAATTGATGTTGCCCGCGCTGTCGTATAGGGGCGGCGCGTTGGGCGCCATCGCGGACATATTGACGATCGATATCTGCGTCTGGTCAGTATAGGAAAATGTGTTGGAGAACGTCAGGTTGAAACGCTGGTTGAGGCTGCGGGTGGTGATGGCCGCGGCGGCGGACAAACGCGAGTTGGCGCCGCTGAGGGCGGGGATGTCCGTGCTGCGGTTATACCCTGCGCTGATGCGGTAAGTGGTTTGCGAATTGCCGCCGGACAGGGAGGTTTGCACGTTATACCAGTTGCCCACATGACCATAGGCTTCCTTCTGCCAGTTGGTATACCGCGTGGTATCCCATACCAGCAGGTCGGGCGCATTGGAAGGGGTGGGGGTAATACCGTCGTTTTTGAACGCTTCGCGGCGCATGGCGAGGTACTGCTGCGTATCCAGCAGCTTCCAGGTGCGGGTGATCACGTTCACGCCCGTGGAAGCGTCTACCGTTATCCGGGATTTTCCCGCGCGGCCTCTTTTGGTCGTGATCAGGATCACGCCGTTGGCGCCGCGGCTGCCGTAGATCGCGGTCGCATCGGCGTCTTTCAGCACTTCGAACGATTCAATGTCCGAGGGGTTCAGGCCGAACAGCGGGTTCTGCCCGCCGGAAGGCGAGAGCCCGAGGTTGTCCAGCCCTCGTGAAAACGAACCCGTGGTATACGCGTTCTTCGCGGTGCCATTGATATCCAGTACGGTCATGGGCACGCCGTCGAGAATATACAGCGGGTCCGACGAAAAGTCTGTGTTGATGGCGTTCCTTCCCCTGATCTCCACCTTCACCGGCCCGCCCTGGTAGCCCGTTTGCGGGGTGACTATCAATCCTGCCACGCGGCCCTGCAAAGCCAGGATGGGATCGAGTACCGGTTGTTTGGCGATCTCTTTCGAGGTGATGCGCGCGATATTGCCCGTCGTGAAACGCTGCGTGGTGCGGCCGTAGGCCTGTATCACCACTTCGTCGAGACCGCTGGTCGCTTCCTCCATCCTAACGTCGATGAACGTACGTTTTTGCACCGGTACATGCCTCGGTTTATACCCCACGTAAGTAAACACCAGCGTATCCGCGGGATCAACGCCGAGGATGGTGAATATGCCGTTCGCATCGGCATTGGCGCCTTTGCGCGTGCTTTTGATGGTAACGGTGGCGCCGCCGAGCGGCTCCCCGCCCGTGTTCATCACCCGGCCGGTAACCAGGATGGGCTGGGGGCCTTCAATCACTGGCACGGCAGGGACGGGTTTTCTGGAAATAAATATTGTTTTGTTCTCTATCGTGTAGGTCAAAGGCTGGTTTTCCAGCACTTTCCTGATGAACGTTTCCAGGGGCAGATTTTCCGCGGACACGTCTACCGCCTTACAATCGCGCAGCATGGCGGGATCGTAAAAGAACAGGTAACCCGTCTGCTCCTTCACCACGGAAAACACTTTCTCCAGCGAAGCGGACCTGGCTTTGTATGACACGGTTTGCGCCGCCGTATTTTTGGCCGATACCTGCAGCGCCGCCACGAATAAAAGAATGGTAGTTAGTTTCATCGCCGACAACAATTTTCGGTAAGCAGCCCGCCGGGACCATCCCGCCGCGGGCAGCTTTAAAAAGGTACAGGAGCCGCCTGTTTCCCGTGAATACGGGGCAATGGCCTCCCTGTAACAAAAAGCATTTTTTTGCATAGCTTTGTTACTTTCTGGTTGACAATTAAGAAATCAGTAGTCTCTATGAATTTTTATGCGGCAACCGGGAATGTAAGGCCGCCACGGGTCCGAACCGTGGTGGTTTTTCTTCCAGCGCCGTTTTTTTACGAATAGTTACTCCAGGTTCAGACGGATTTTTTTTTGTTGAATGTTCATTTTGGCTGAAATTAATTTGCGTACTCATGTCTTCTTTATGGCATCACCACGAGGCGGTTGCCTTCTTCTATCCTGCAATTCACCTGCATAACGGAAAGTCCCTTTAAAACCTGCGCCAGCGAAAGGTCCATGCCTATTTCGCCGTTAAAGGTGCGCGCGGGCGGTTTCCCCTCATATATTATTTCCAGATCGTACCATCTTGCCAGCTGCCGCATGACCTCTTCGAGGCTGCTGCCGCGGAAATTGAAAACGCCGTTCTTCCACGCGATAGCCTTATCCAGGTCCGCGGCGTTTATCACCGCCAATTCTCCTTCCGTCACCCGCGCCTGCTGGCCGGGCTTCAGCACCGCCGAACCGCCGCCGCCGGAAACGCGTACCGCGCCTTCGAACAACGTGGTGTTGCAGCTTTTTTCATTGGAATAGGCATTCACATTAAAATGTGTGCCCAGTACTTCAATTGCTGTTTGATTGTTTATGCTAACGAGAAAAGTTTGCTTTGCATTTTTCGCCACTTCAAAATAGGCCTCCCCGGTGATCTCCACCCTGCGTTGGGGTCCCGTAAACGCCGTCGGGTAACGGATGGAGCTTTCGGCGTTCAGCCATACCATCGTACCGTCCGGCAGGCGCAGCCTGAACTGGCGGCCGCGGGGCGTGGCGGTTTTGTTGAACGCGGCTTCGCCGGAACCTTCGTCATAATAAGCCAGCTCACCATTGCGGAGCACTGCGTCCGCGCCGTGCTGACTGGCGATCACACCGTCTTTCAGGCTGTCCAGCACCACTTCGCTGCCGTCGGCCAGCGTGAGGATGGCGCCCTGTTTGCCGGGCATTAAGTCCAGCGTTTGCTGAACGGCGGCTGTTTGGGGAATGGATGACGGACCGGGCCTGAACAGGAAATAACCGCCTGTAAAAAGCAGCAGCAGCACCGATGCGGCGGCCCACCAGCGGCGGTAGAGCGGCATGCGGCGCACAACAGGCGCATCCATTTCCGGGAAATGTTTTGCAAAAAGCGCAGGGCCGTCGGTGCTTTCCATCGCGCGAAGGCGCTCCTTCAGCAATGCGGGCGTGTTCGCCTCTTCCAATACCTGCCGGTTATGCGGCGATCCGTTCAGCCAGGCATCCAGCCGTTCGCGCTCCTGCGCGCCCAGCTCTTCTTCCGCCAGCAGCCGGAAAAGTATGGAAACAATATCCCCCTTGTCAAAATCCTTAAAGTCCATGCGCCAATAAAACACGGAGTGAACAAAAACGTAACAGCAAAAGAAAAAAAAATTTATCGTTCCAGGAACCAGAGCAGCAGCAACGCGTCCAGCAGGCCCTTTTTGAGCAGGGCGCTGCGCAGTTGGGCCATTGCCCGGGCTTTGTAAGTTCTTACGTGTGCCGTGGAAATATTCAGGCGGGAAGCGATCTCTTCCGTGGAAAGCTCCTCTACGAAGCTCATTTTTACCATTTGCCGGTGGTTGTCCGGCAGGTTATCGATTTCGGCGTAGATAAGCCGCAGCAGCTCGGCGTTCACCATCCTGGCCTCGGCCCATTGCGGCTCGTATTCCAGGCGGTGCTGCAGCTCCTGCTGCGCCCTGTCCTGCACCTTGCGGTGACGGATCACGTTCAGGGCCTCGTTGCGGGCGGCGGTATATAAAAACCCTTTCACGCCGGCCATCGTAGCAAAGCCCTCGCGCCGCTCCCAGAGCTTCTGGAAAGCGTTGCTGGCGATGTCTTCCCCTTCGTGGCCGCTGCCTGTAAGCTCCGCGGCAAAATATGCCAGCGGCTTGATAAAAAGCAGGAACAGCTGCCGGAACGCTTCCTGCGACCCGCCCTGCAGCCGCATCACCAGCTCCGTTTCGCCATATGTTGCTTCAGTAGGCAATCCAAACCATCTTTGGGGCTAAACTAATATTAAAATCCGAAAAATTCAGGAAGCGGCGGTATGGCCCTGCGAACGAAAGCCGCAACGGCACCCGCTGCGGCTGCAAAAAGTTTTGTTCCGATGCGATCAACGATCCGGACCGCCGCTGCAAAAAAACCTGCCGGTTCAGAAATCAATGATCGCTTTGATCACGTTCGCTTCCGGCGCATACAGCCCCGTAAACTCCGTTGCAAGATCTTCAAATTTTATCCGGTGGGAAATATATCCTTCGGTAGGGATCAGTCCTGCTTTGAATAATTGTATCACTTTGATAAAATCCTTCGCCTGCGCGGAACGGCTGGCTTTCAGCGTAATTTCCTTCCGGTGGAAAACGGGGTCGTGAAAGGTTACGTCACCCACAAACAGCCCCACGTACACGATAGTGCCACCGGCCGCCACAAATTCAAAACAACGCTCCATGGACGCTTTGCTGCCGGTGGCATCAAATACCACCGTCGGCAGCTCGCCATCAAAAGCCGCGCGGAGATCTTCCGTCACCCTATCTCCCGCCAAAACCGCCGTCAATTCAGGAAACAGTTTTTTCGCAAAACGCAACCTGTTCTCATTCACATCCAGCGCCGCGATCTTCACGCCTTTCAGCCGCGCCAGCGCGATCACGGCCATACCGATAGGTCCCGCGCCGATCACCAGCACGGTATCGTCATGCTGTATTTCAGCGCGCTCCACCGCATGGCAGCCAATCGCAAAAGGTTCTATCAATGCCACCTGGTCGGGATGCATGCCGTTCACTACATGCAGGTTGGCGGCAGGATAATGGATAAATTCCTGCATGGCGCCGTCCTCATGCACGCCCAGCACCGTTACCTGGCTGCCGCAATTGGTTTTCCCTCTTCTCACCGCCTGATCGCTCACCGGGTTGCGGTACGGCTCAATGGATACAAGATCGCCGGCTTGTACGTTCGTCACATTATCGCCCACCGCCACTACTTCCGCCGCCACTTCATGTCCCAAAATGCGCGGGTAGGTAAAAAAGGGCTGGCGGCCTTTATATGCGTGCAGGTCCGTGCCGCAAACGGACACATGTTTGATGCGGAGCAGGGCATGACCTTCGGAAGGCTGCCCGGGATGCGGCTTTTCAGCCCAGTTAAATTCGCCTGGCTGCTGGAGGACGAGTACTTTCATGCGTTGTATTTAAGATCGGGGAATGAGTATAAAGATAAAAAACACCCGCCAACCACAAAAAAAGGCAGACCGAAGCCTGCCCTTTTCGTGTTTGCTATTTATCCTTTTCTATAACTCCTTCAACATGATCTTGCGGTATTCGACTTTCATCGGCGGGCCTACGTGCACCTGCATGCCCAGCAACCCTTTGGCGCGGCCGTAGCGGGTGTCGTTGTCGGTGACGTCGCTCATCAGCACGCCGTTGATGTAATGCTGCAGGCGGTTGCCTTTTGCCACGATGCGGCAGGTGTTCCAGTCCTGCTGCTTGATGAAGGTCTGCAGCGAATCGCTGCTGCCGAGGGAACCCGTTACCTGCGCGAGCGTCCAGGCGTTGCCTTTGCCGCCTTCCTGCAGGGTTTTGTCCGTCGGCGGAATGGTTACCTGCTGGCCGCGATACGCGAGGGTGGTGCGGCCGCGTTCTTCGTAGTTCTGGCCGGTATAGCGGCTGGCGCCGTCGATGTCTGCCTGGTAGCCGGTGAGGGCGTGCGGTACGCCTTCGAATTTCGCGCTGCGGTAATTGATGCCGCTGTTGCCGCTTTGGGTGATCCTGAATTCGAGCGTCAGCTCAAAGTCGCCGGGCTGGCCGCCCTGCCATACGATGAAGCTGTTGGATTTTAATTTTTTGTCCGGCGTGATCTCCCCTACCAGGTTGCCGTTCTCCACGCGCCAGTAATTGGTGTCGCCTTCCCAGCCGTTGAGGGTTTTGCCGTCGAAGATGCTTTGTGCGAGTTGGGCCTGACCGCTCGCGCAGCCTGTTTGCAGCAGGGTGGCGGAAGCGATGAGAAGGCCGAGCACTGATTGTTTGAGCATAAGCGGGATTTAAATTGTTGATGCTTTGGGTACGTCTTTCCAGGCGCCGGCCGCAGCGGAATCGAGCACCGCCTGGCATACCGCCTGGGTTTCATATGCTTCCCGGAAAGTGGGCGAACAGGGTTCTCCCGTTTCCAGGCTGCGCAAAAAGTCGGCCACCTGGTGCACGAACGAATGTTCGTAACCGATGCCCAGGCCGGGCACCCACCACTTGTCCATATACGGCTGCTCGCCGTCGGTAACATGGATGGAGCGCCAGCCGCGCAGGTTGGATTCGTCTCTGTTGTCGAAATATTCGAGGCGGTTCAGGTCGTGCAGGTCCCAGCGGATGGAGGCGTTCTCGCCGTTGATCTCGAAGGTGTACAGCGCCTTGTGGCCGCGCGCGTAGCGGGTGGACTCGAACAGGCCGAGCGAGCCGTTCTCGAAGCGGCAAAGGAACGCGCAGGCGTCGTCGATCTTCACTTCTTCTACCTTGCCGGTGAGCTGGTGCATCCTTTCTTTTACAAAGGTTTCCGTCATGGCGGTTACGTTGCTGATGCTGCCGTTGAGCCAGAGCGCGGTGTCGATGCAATGAGAAAGCAGGTCGCCGGTAACGCCGGAACCGGCCACGGCCGCGTCCATGCGCCAGAGGCCCGCGCCGCCCTGGGGCAGCTGCGCGTTAATGGTCCAGTCCTGCAGGAAGTTGGCCCTGAAATGAAAGATGCGGCCCAGCTTGCCGGAATCGATGATCTGCTTCGCCAGCGTTACCGCGGGGAGGCGGCGGTAGTTGTACCATACGGTATTGGCCACGCCTGCCTTTTCAACGGCTTCCACCATCTTGCGCGATTCTTCCAGCGTACGCGCCAGCGGCTTTTCGCAAAGCACCATTTTGCCTTTGGCGGCGGCGGCGATGGCGATTTCCGCATGCGTATCGTTGGGCGTGCAAATATCTACCGCATCGATGCTGTCGTCTTCGATGATCTTTTTCCAGTCGGTTACATATCCCTCGTAGCCCCACTGTTCGGCGAAGGCTTTTGCTTTCTCGCCGCTGCGCGCACACACGGTGCGCAGCACGGGCTTGTATTGCAGTTCAGGAAAAAAGTTGCGGATGCGCTGGTAGCCGTTGGAATGCGTCCGGCCCATAAAGCCGCACCCGATAAGTCCTATGTTCAATGTTTTCTGCTGCGTCATTGTGTACTGATTTATGGTTTTCAGGCTTCATGCCATCCGTGCTGGTTGCGCACTTTGATCATGGCGGCCAGGATGTTGTTCCAGGTGGCCTGCTGCGTCATTTTTTCATTGGGGAACATGCAGCCGTCCCAGCAGATGTGCCGGAATGCTTTAGTGAGCTCCCCTTTTTCGTCGCGCAGCCAGAAACCTGCGTCGGAAGCGATGTCCAGCTTGCCGTTGGGATCGTTGGCAAGACAGTGGCGGCCGGTTTTGTCGTGCGAGCCGGTGCCGTGCACGGTGCCGTCGTTCTGCGCCACGTGGAAGTCGATGGTCCAGGGGCGGAGCGCGGCGGTGAGTTTTTTCAGGCCTTCCTGCAGTGCTGCGCGGTTGCTCCATTCGAAGTCGGCGGGCAGGATGCGGTGCTCGGGCGCGTTATAGCCCATGAGGTACAGCAGGGTATGCGCCATGTCCGCCTGGAAGCCGATGTTCGGTCGGCCGGTCGCTTCCAGCGTATCGATCATGGTCTTCCAGCTATGCATGCCGCCCCAGCAGATCTCGCCTTCGGCGGCCAGCTTCTCGCCGTAATCCGCCGCCACGTCGCAGGCTTCGCGGAAGGTTTGCGCGATGAGCTTTGTATTGCCGGCGGGGTCTTTGGCCCATTCTTCGGGGGAAGTGGCGGAGTCAATGCGCACCACGCCGTTCGGGCGTATGCCGATCTCGCGCAGTTTTTTCGCGATGTGGCAGGATTTGCGTACCTGCTCCACGAAACGTTTCCGGTCGTCCGCGCTGCCCATGGCGGAACCGCCGTCCGGCGGCCAGATGGGCGCTACCAGGCTGCCGATCTCAAGACCGTAGCCGGCTACTTTGTCGGCCAGTTTTTTGATGCCGTCGTCGTTGCTGTTTACGTCGAAGTGGGGGTTGAACAAACCGATGTCTACCCCGTCGAACTTCACACCGTCCACTTCCGCGGCTGCGGTCATTTTCAGCATATCGTCAAAGGCGATCACCGGTTCGGAACCTTCTCCTTTGCCCACAATGCCCGGCCAGGTGGCGTTGTGCAGTTTTGGAAAATTATTTTGTTGCATGGCAATGATGTTTTATAACGTGAGAATTGATACGGTTACAGCTTCAGATCGGGATTTCCAGGCCCGAAATGTTTCAGCATCACGATGGGGTCGGTGGATGAATGGTTCACGATCGTTACGCCTTCTTTCGCGGCTTTTTCGCTCACGAAATATTCGTCGTGGGTAAGCTGCCCGTAACGGATAAGCGCGGGCGTCTCGATGTCCCACACGCCCATTTTTCCGTGCCCCTGCATCATGATGAGACCGTAAGCGGCCCTGTCTTTGATCACTACGGTAGCGCCCGGCTCAATGGTCAGCTCCTTGGCGCTGAAAGCGGCAGATTTGTAGCAGATCCAGTTTTCCGTATAGCCTTTCCCGTTAGCTGCGGGAATGGGCGGCATAAAACGGTTATGGTAAAGATTGGGGTCTACGTTGAGGTCCCAGTCGATCACATCGAGCAGGGCTTCGTAATCGCCGATGCTTTCTTTGGGCGTACCGTTCCAGAGCAGCTCTTCAGGTATCACGGCATTGTTTACCAGCGACTGGTACATGGCGAATACGTCGGAGGCCTTTTGCGGCTCATAGGTGCAAAGGCTGCCGGGCGCATGCAGCAGGCCGGGAGGCACGTCCCACCCGGTGCCGGGGCGCAGCAGGAAGGCCTGGGAAAGATCGGTGATCTTGTTATCGCCTTTGGTGAAATTGCGCAGGCACTCACCGATCTGCTCGCGGGTGGTGCCGGGCGCGATGCCCATAAAAGTGTAGGGGAAATCGCCGCCGTGGTTGTTGAGCTGCGGCGGGAAATAATATGCTTCCGGCTTGCCCAGCTGGCCGATGAGCGCGGCTTTTTCGTCGTTGTGATGAATATGGTGCGGCAGGGGGCCGAGGTTGTCGAAGAACTTGGAATACATCGGCCAGGAACCGTACTGGTCCCACAAACGTTTGCCGATCAGCTCGCCTTTCAGTTCGTCTACCGCGTCTTTGAGCAGGAACTGCTCCGTCTT
>JBQCFV010000116.1:0-5051 GCA_051958695.1 Chitinophaga sp.
CTTCACTTTCCCCGCAGGCGCTGCATCGCATATCCTTTTCGACATCGGCAACAAGCAGGGCGAAAGCGGAGAAGTAAAGGACGCGCGCGTGTACATCACGCCCGACGGGAAGATAGAAGGGTATGTGATCACGCTGCCCGCATACGTGCAGAAATACCAACCCGGAGCCGAAGTGGCCATGTACTTTTCAGCGGAGGCGGACAAACGGCCTTCCGCATACGGTACCTTCCGCGGCGAAACGCAAACGCCCGGCGAAGCGGACATCAGCGGCAAAGGCGCGGGGCTGTACCTCACTTTCAACACAACAGATAAAGAAGCCATTACCGTGCGTCTCGGCCTTTCCTATACCTCCATCGACAATGCGCGCCGCAACCTGCAGGCGGAAGCTGCGGACATGAGCTTCGACGAAGCCCGGCGGCAAAGCCATCAAAAATGGAACGATTACCTCGGCCGCATCACCGTAAGCGGCGGCAACGATACAGACAAGACCAAGTTCTACACCGGCCTGTACCATGCGGTGCTGGGGCGCGGCCTTGCCAGTGACGTGAACGGCGCTTATCCGAAAAATACCGGCGGCGTGGGGCAAATTCCGCTCGATGCGAAAGGCGTGCCCGTGCACAATCATTACAATACCGATGCCGTGTGGGGCGCGTTCTGGAACCTGACGCCGCTCTGGGCGCTGGCATACCCGGAATATTACTCGGACTTCGTGAGCAGCCAGCTGCTGGTGTACAACGACGCGGGCTGGCTGGGCGACGGTATCGCTTCCAGCAAATACGTGTCCGGCGTAGGCACCAACTTCGTAAGCCTGGTAATAGCCGGCGCTTACAATTACGGCATCCGCGATTTTAATACCGGCAAAGGGTACGAAGCCGCGCTGAAAAACGAGCTGGGTTACGAGAACCGGCCGGAAGGCGCGGGTAAGGACGATGTGGAGCGCTTCCGCAAATACGGCTACGTCGATCACATCGAACCGGCGCCGGGCCAATGGTGCTTCTCCGGCTCGCATACGCTGGAATATTCTTTCAGCGCCTATGCCGTGGCCCAATGGGCGAAAAAGCTCGGCAAAAAGAAAGATTACAAAACGCTGCTGAAACTCTCCAAAAGCTGGCAGAACATCTTCGACCCGGCTACAAAATATATGCGTCCCCGTTATGCCAGCGGGCAGTTCGTGGACAACTTCAAACCAACGGAGCCCTGGAGAGGTTTCCAGGAAGGGAACGCAGGGCAGTACTCTTTTTACGTACCGCACGATCCCGAAGGCCTGATCACCAAAATGGGCAAAGCGGAGTTCAACAAAAGGCTCGACAGCATCTTTACCGCGGCGCAGAAAACGACGTTCGGCGGCGGCACCACCATCGATGCGTTCTCCGGTCTTTCCGCTCCGTATAACCACGGCAACCAGCCCTGCCTGCAAATGTCCTGGATGTTCAACTACTCCGGCAAGCCGTCTCTCACGCAAAAGTGGGTGAGGGCCATCTGCAACGAGTTCTACGGCACCGAAGGTATTCACGGCTACGGTTACGGGCAGGACGAGGACCAGGGACAGCTGGGCGCCTGGTACGTACTGAGCGCCATCGGCCTCTTCGACGTACAGGGCGGCGCGGCGGCGCAGCCGGAGATGCAGATAGGGTCTTCGCTTTTTGATAAAGTAGAGATCAAGCTGAACAAAAAATATTACAAGGGCGATAAGATCACGATCGTGGCGCACAACAACGGCGCGTCCAACATCTATCTGCAGCAGCCCTTATTCAACGGAAAAAAATTGCGGCGCAACGCCATCCCGTTCAGCAAGCTGACGGAGGGAGGAACGCTGGAGTACAAACTGACGGACAAGCCGGCCGCATTGTAATGCGCGGGCCGGAATACTATTTATTCCACCACTGATCAAACTAAATTATTAGCCAATGCTAGCTTATTATCACGTTATCGTAGAAAGGCTCTTGCGGAAGAACGGTCGCCTGCTTATGGCGCTGCTGCTGATGCTGGGCATGGCCAACGGCGCCATGGCCCAGAGTGCCCGCACCGTTACGGGGCGCGTTACAGACGAGGCCACCAAACAGCCTGTTCCGGGAGCTTCCATTTCATTAAAAGGCACCAACATCGGCACGGCCTCTACCGCCGAAGGGACATTCTCCCTCAATATCCCGGCAGGGACCGGCCAGGTGCTGGTGATCACTTCCATCGGCTTCGCCAGCCAGGAAATTCCGCTTACCGGCAGCGGCCCGCTGAACATCGTGCTGAAACAGTCCGCCAGCACGCTGTCCGACGTGGTGGTGGTAGGTTACGGCACGCAGAAGCGCACCAGTCTTACCGGCGCGGTGAGCGTGGTAACCGCCAAAGACCTCGAGGGCAAGCCCGTTACCAGCGCCGTACAGGCATTGCAGGGCGCGGCGCCGAACCTCATCATCCAGCAGAACGCTACCGAACCGGGCGCGGCCATCAACATCAACGTGCGCGGCGTTAGCACCGTGAACAACACCAGCCCGCTGATTTTAGTGGACGGGGTGCCCGGCTCGCTCGACCTGCTCAACCCGAACGACATTGAAAGCATCAGCGTGCTCAAAGACGCGGCTTCTTCCGCCATCTACGGTTCGCGCGCGGCCAACGGCGTAATACTCGTCACCACCAAAAAAGGAAAGGCCAACAAGATCCCCCGCGTTACCTACAACGGCATCTTCGGCGCGCAGCAGCCCACCTTCCTCATTAAACCGGTGAGCGGCGTGGAATACATGCAGCTGAAAAACGAAGCGCTGGTGAACTCCGGTCAGACCGCGCAGTTCTCCCCCGAACAGATCCGCCGGCAAGGTGAGAAAGGCTCCGAGAAATGGTGGATGGACGAAGTGATGCGTCCCGCCGCCCTTCAGCATAACCACAACCTCGGCGTAACCGGCGCAGTCGGAAAAGTAAACTACCTGCTCTCCGGCGGCTACCTCGACCAGAACAGTCTGTATCGCGGCCCCGACTACGGCTACCAGCGTTACAACGGCCGCGCCAATCTCAGCACGCAGCTGGGCAAGCTGAAGCTGGGCGGTAACTTCGCGTATGCCAAACAAAAGATCCGCGAGCACGCGTATTATTCAGACTGGCTTATTTCCACCGCCATCCGCATTCCGACCATCTACCCGATAAAAGACACTGCGGGCCAAGATTTCCTCGCGCCCACCGCGTCCAACAACCCGCTGGCGCAGCTCGAGCAGGGCGGCCGCAGGCGCTACAACAACGACAGCTACAACTATATGGCCAACGCGGAATACGCGATCACCAAGCACCTTTCCGCAAAGCTGGTGTACGGCGCGGACGTTCGTGTGAACAACATGGACGAGTTCCGCCGTTCGATCGACTACGCGCCCTACTCCGGTTCCGACAACCAGAGTTCCCGGACGGTGAACCATGCACGCAGCATACAGGACAACTTCCAGGCGCTGATCAACTACGGCCAGACCTTCAACGAAAAACACGAAGTAAAAGCGCTGTTAGGCTATGCTACGGAAGGCTGGAAAAACGAATACAGCCAGACCCGCCGGCTGAACGTGGATAACAACACCGGCGATTCCATCTCCGGTACGCAAACCCTCACCGGCTTCAACGATACGTACGATACCCGCATCGACCAGTGGGCGCTCAACTCCGCGTTCGGCAGGCTGAACTACGCTTTCGATAACAAATATTATTTCGAGTTCAATTTCCGTTACGACGCTTCCAGCCGTTTCGCGAAAGGCAACCGCGGCGCCTTCTTCCCGTCGTTCTCCGCCGCATGGCGCATTACCGACGAGCCGTTCATGGAAAGCCTGAAAGAAAAAGTGGGCGACCTGAAGCTGCGCGGTTCCTGGGGCCGTCTGGGCAACCAGGACGTTCCGCTCTACTCGTACTACTCCTCCATCTCGATCGCGCAGCCGTACTGGTTCGGCGGCCAGATCCGCCAGGGCGCGGCCGCGACGAGCCTGGCCAACCAGGCGCTCTCCTGGGAGACGACGACGGCCACCGACTTCGGCTTCGACGCCGCCTTCCTGGACCAGCGTCTCTCGCTCACCGGCGACCTTTACTGGCGCGAGACCGACGACATCCTGCTGAACGTGCCGATCCCGGCGATGGTGGGGCGCGCCGCTCCCTTCGTCAACGCCGGGAAGGTGGAGAACAAGGGGTGGGAGCTGGAGGCCAGCTGGCGCGACTTCCTGGGCGAGGTGAGCTACAACGTCGCCTTCAACCTCTCGGACAACCGGAACAAGGTGCTGGATCTCTACGGCACGGGGCCGTACATCCAGGGCGAGTCGGTGGTCGAGGTCGGAGCGCCGATCAACGCGTGGTACGGCTACGAGTCCACCGGCTTCTTCGTGAACCAGGCGGAGATCGACGCGCACGCGCAGCCGGGCGGGTTCACCACGCGGCCGGGCGACCTGATCTTCAAGGACCAGAACGGCGACGGGGTGATCAACCCGGACGACCGGGTGATCATCGGGGACCCGAGCCCGCGCTACGTCTTCGGCCTGAACGTGAGCGCCAAGTGGCGCAACCTCGACGTCAGCGCCTTCGTGCAGGGAGTGGGCAAGCGCGACCAGTACCTGGCGCTGGGCTTCATCCAGGGTCCGGTGTGGGAGAACTACACCTCGGGGTGGCACCTGGACTACTTCGACCCGGCGAAGAACAACCAGGGCGCCCGGCATCCCACGTACTACGCCAACGAGAACCGTAACTATTACTCGGCCAACTCGAACTGGATCCTGGACGGCAGCTTCGCGAAGCTGCGCAACCTCCAGGTGGGCTATTCGCTGCCGGCGAGTCTGACGGAGCGGGTGGGCGCGGACCGGATGCGCCTCTACCTCACGGGGAAGAACCTGTGGACGCACAGCAACCTGGGCATCGGGCTCGATCCCGAGTACTCCGCGGTGCGCGGCGACTACTATCCGCAGACCCGGGTGTTCAGCATCGGCACCGACCTCAGCTTCTAGGATGAACATGAATCGATACTTCAAGGTCGCATTGACGCTCGGCCTCTTCGTAGGAGTGGCGGCGTGCGACAACGATTATCTGGTGACGGAGCCGAAGGACAT
>JBQCFV010000117.1:0-8181 GCA_051958695.1 Chitinophaga sp.
CGTGATCAGCTACGGCACGTATATTTACGGCGGCCCGCAAAGCAATGTGAAATTAGGCCAGGCCGTGGGCAGCGTGCAGGTGTACAACTCCCTCGGCGTAGACCCGCAAACCGGCGACATGATCTATGAAGACAGGAACAAGGACGGGCTGTACAACAACAAAGACATGGTCTTCGTACCCATCGCGCTGCCGAAATTTACCGGCGGCACCACGCTCACCGCAGGCTACAAAGGTTTTACCGTGGAAGCATTGTTCAACTACGTAGTGGGTACAAAAATTTACGATTTCTACGAGCAAACGCTGCGTAATTACGACATGGACTGGTTCGGCGTAATGCCCAACAAGTTCGACATCGTGAACAGCCGCTGGCGCAAGCCCGGCGACGTTACCGACGTGCCCCGCGCCATCGTGGGCCAGCACGGCGCCGGCAAAAGCACCGACTGGAATTACCGGCCCTCCACGCAATTCGTTTACAACGCCAGCTATCTGCGCCTGCGCAACCTGATGGTGTCGTACGACCTGCCGCAACGCCTGCTGGGCAAGGCTTCCATCAGCCGCTGCAAAGTATACTGCTCCGCGCAGAACGTTTTCACCGTTACCAGATACATCGGGTTCGACCCCGAAGCGGCCTCCAACAGCGGGATCGTATCCAGCAACCTGCCGAACCCCAGGGCCATGGTACTGGGCATCGATGTTTCATTTTAAAACCAGCCAAGCATGACACGCAATATATTATTCTCTCTTTCCGCCGCTCTCGTCTTTGCATCCTGCAGCAACCAGCTGGACGTAAAGCCCGACAACCTCGTGGCCCCTTCGCAGGTGAACAGCCAGAACCTCCCGCTGGTGCTCAACGGCGCCAAGCTGGGGCTCACAAACAATTCCTTTTACGGGTACTTCGTGCTTTCCGATTATATGAGCGACGACGTGCAGGGTCTCAGCCTTTCCGGTTACGAAACCTGCAATATTCCCATCAACGACAATTCGCTCACTTTCGCTTACCGTTATCCTTACCAGTGCATCGGCAACGCCAATGCGGTGATCAATTACGGCGAGGCCCATGCTTCTGAGACCGGCCTCAACGCCACCGTAGGCGAAGCCTACCTGCTGCGCGCCATCGCGTATACCATCCTGCACGAACAATTCGGTAAGCTGGTGCTGATAAAAGGCAATGAAGACCCGCTGACCCTGCCGGAAAGAAGCAGCGAAGCGGAAGTAAAAGCGCTCATCGAAAACGATCTGAACAAAGCCATCGGCCTGCTTCCCGATCATGAAGGCAAAACGCTGAAGGGCAGCAAACAGGCGGCCCAGCTGCTGCTCGCCCGTTTTTACCTGAACGAAGGCAAAAATACCGAAGCGCTTGGGCTGGCGGAAACAGTGATCACTTCCGGCAAATTCGAATTGCAGCCGGACAAGATCGGCGACATTTTCAAATACAATACGCCGTCGAAAGAAATGATCTACGCCATCGCGGAAACCTCTTCCAACAACAACGTCAATTACGGGCTTCCCAATGTGTACGGTCCCGGCAGCAAGGATGCGAACGGCCCGTATACCGCCGGCAGCGGTAATACCTGGATAGACAGCACGCTCGTGAAAACGTACGAAGACGGTGATACGCGCAAGGAATATTACGTAAAGAAAACCGGCGCTTCCATCACCATCGAAGTGTACTTCCTCACCAAATTCCCCATGGAAGCCACGCCCGCCTATCCCATCTGCCGCCTGAGCGAAGCCTACCTGATAGCGGCCGAAGCCAAAGCGCGCGAAGGAGTGGTGGACGTTACCCGCTTTAACGAGCTGCGTGCCAAACGCGGCGCAAGCCTTCGCGACAACAGCGATTATGCGGACGCGGATGCTTTTCTCGACGAAATAGAAATGGAAAGAAGAAGAGAGTTCGTTGGCGAACGGATGCGCTGGAGCGATATGCGCCGCTTTGGCAAAGCCGCGCCCTGGATCGAAAGCCTGGGCCAGCTCGCGGGGCATGTGCTGATGCCGGTGCCCGAACGCATCCTGACGCTGAACACCAGCATCAAACAGAACAAAGACTATTAAACAACATCAAAAACAATATCACCCGATTATGAAGAAAACAATATTGACAGCAGCGGTGATCGTTGCAGGGCTCCTCCCGGTGGCGGCTTTCGCCCAAAAGGGCCTGCCGAAGCAGATCACGGTGAAAGGAAAAGTGAAATTCGACGTGCCGCCCGGCCAATCCCGCAAAGTATGGCTGAGCCGCGACAACGGCACCGGCAAACCCGAAGTAGTGGATTCCGTGGAAATGGGGAAAGACCTCACGTACAGCTTCCGCATCAAACAGGACCATCCCGGCATTTACCGGCTCAACATCATGTACTGGGACCATATCACCTTCTGGAGCGACGCGGACGTAAGCGTGAGCAGCCGCGGGTACGACACTGCCAGAATAAAAATGAAGATCCCGCATTTCTATTACGTGCAGGGCTCCCGCGACAACGACTTCATCAACCAGATGGAACTGAACAGCACCAACGGTTACCTCCGGAGCGTGGAAGAATACAACCAGGAGTATTTCGCGAAGCAGCATAAGGAAAAAACCGGCGACAGCGCGTGGATCACTTACCTGAACACGCGGCCCCGTTACAACAGGCTCAGCGACGACCGGCAGATGCGCGAAGACATCCTCATGAAGATCTACAAAGACCGCCCCGTGCTGATCTACGCACTGCGTTACAGCGGCAGTCCCGACGACACCACCGCTTACAACAACACCCTCGCGCAGCTGGACCGATTGCTGAAATTGTATCCCTGGCTCAGCGAAGCGAAAAATCTCAAAACCACCATCATCAACAACCGCGCGCAAGCCATGAAACTGAAACCCGGCCAGCAGGCGCCTTCCATCAGCTACCCCGATGCGCTGGGCAAGCTGCAGAACCTTGAAAAATACAAAGGGAAATACGTGCTGATCGATTTCTGGGCAAGCTGGTGCGGTCCCTGCCGCCAGGCTATCCCGAAAGTAAAGGAGCTGTACGCGCAGTATCGCGACAAAGGTCTTGAAGTAGTGAGCATCAGCATCGATACCGACAAAAACGCGTGGCGAAAAGCGATGGCCGACGAAAAAATGCCCTGGGAACAACTGCTCAGCGACAATAAGGACAAAACGATGGCAGACTTCCAGTTCGCCGGCATTCCCACGCTTTACCTGCTGGACCGCGAAGGGAAGATCGTGACCAAATACACCGGTTACAGCCCCGAAGCCGAGGCGGGCATCAAAGCCGCGGTAGACAAAGGCGTAGCCGCAAAACCCGCTGGCGAAAGAAAAGTAATGCGGGCCATGAGCATGTAAACAACAGACAACCATGAAAAGATCCATCCTCATTTTACTGGTGCTGGCGCTGAGCACGATCGTGCACGCGCAGGAAAGTTTTACGCTCGACGTAAAGCTCAAAGGCCAAGGCGATTACAAGCTCAACCTCAGCTACATCCAGCACGGCCAGCGGAAAAGCGATACCGCGCAGCTGCTGCCCGACGGCACCCGCCGCTTCACCGGCACTATTGCCGAACCCGTAGTGGCTGTACTGTTCAACAGCAACCCGGCATCGCGTTTCCAGATAGTCAAAGGCGGCATGTTCATTCCCGGCCCCTTGCTGGAGCTGGTGCTGGAACCCGGCAACATCCGCGTGAAGGGCGCTTCGGACGTTTCTTATCTCGCTTCCGTTAAAGGCGGGCAGCTGAATAAGGAATTGTCGAAGCTGAAAAAAGACGAGAACCCGCTGATAAAAGAAAAATGGGAACTCACCAAAAAAGGCGCGCAGGCTTACCGCAGCGGCGATACGGCACTGGCTTCCAAACTGCGCGAAGAGGGTAATACATTGCAGCAAAAAAGGGACGCATTGCGCAAATCGTACATCGCGGAACATTCTGCGTCTTTTGTGAGCATGTACCTGCTGAGCAGCATGTACGGCGATTATACGCCGGAACAGTTCGAGCAGGCGTATAGCCGGCTCGGTGATGCCTACAAGCACACCTTTTACGGGAAATACGCCTCGGCGAAGATCGAAAGCGGCAAAGCCACCGCGCTGGGCCGCGTTCCCCCGGATTTCACCAAAAAGGACATGAACGGGCAGCCTTTCACGCTGTCTTCCCTGCGCGGAAAATATGTGCTGGTTGATTTCTGGGGCAGCTGGTGCGGCCCTTGCAGAAGCAGCCATCCGCATATGAAAGCGCTGTACGCGAAATACAAATCAAAAGGACTGGAGATCGTGGGCGTGGCGGACGAAAAGTCCTCCGACATGGGCATGAACGAAAAGAACTGGAAAAAAGCGATACAGACGGACGGCATACCCTGGGTGCACGTGATGAACAATTACGGCAAAGAAACGAACGACCTGGTGCAGGTGTACGGCGTTTCCGGCTTCCCCACCAAGTTCCTGCTGGACAAGGAAGGAAAGATCCTTTTCAAGCTGGTAGGCGCGGGTGAAGACGGCGATAAGGAACTGGACGCAAAGCTCGGCGAACTGCTGGGCGAGTGACCGGTTGGGTTTCAGAAAAGGAAAGGCCGGCTGAATGATTTTCGGCCGGCCTCTTTTTTTATACGGGAAATATTATTTCACGAGCGCGTCGATAGCGCGATGCACCTGTTCAAAAGGAAAACCTTTCAGTACGGCGTCCATCTGCGCTTTAACGGCTTCGTTATTCAGGTTGCCGATACTGCCTTCGTGCGTATGATGAATGTCCGTATCGGGCTTAAAAGCGCCTTTTTCAATATCGCGGCCCACCTGTTTGTACGCTTCGCGGAAGGGCGTGCCTTCCAGCACGAGGCGGTTCACCACTTCCACGCTGAAGAGGTACTGGTATTTTTCGTCTTTGAGAATGTCTTCTTTGATACGGATGTTTTCCAGCATGAGCCTGCTCATTTGCAAACAGCTGCGCAGCGTGGCGAACGCGGGGAAAAGATTTTCCTTGAGCAGCTGCAGGTCGCGGTGGTAGCCTGAAGGCAGGTTCACCGTCATCATGGCGATCTCGTTCGGCAGCGCCTGCAATTTATTGCAATGCGAGCGGATCAGCTCCCAAACGTCCGGGTTCTTTTTGTGCGGCATGATGCTGGAACCGGTGGTCAGCTCGTCTGGAAAACCGATGAAACCGAAGTTCTGGTTCATGAACAAACAGGCGTCCATCGCCATTTTGGACAGCGTGGCGGCGATGCCGGACAATGCGAACGCGACGAGCTTTTCGGTTTTGCCGCGGCCCATTTGCGCGTACACGACGTTGTAATTGAGCGTATCGAAACCCAGCAGCTTCGTGGTCATGGTACGGTTGAGCGGGAAGCTGGAACCGTAGCCTGCGGCGGAGCCGAGGGGATTTTTATTCACTACTTTGTAAGCGCCCTGCAGCATCGTAAGATCGTCTACCAGGCTTTCCGCGTAGGCGCCGAACCACAATCCGAAGGACGAGGGCATGGCGATCTGCAAATGCGTGTAGCCGGGCAGAAGATGCTGTTTGTATTTTTCGCTCTGCGCTTGCAGCAGGTCGAACAGCGATGCGGTTTCATGCACGATGTTTTCCAGCTCGTGGCGGAGGAACAGCTTGAGGTCCACCAGCACCTGGTCGTTGCGCGAGCGGCCGCTATGTATCTTTTTACCTGATTCGCCCACCCTTCTTGTCAGCAGCAGCTCCACCTGCGAGTGGATGTCCTCCACGCCGTCTTCCAGCACAAAACTGCCCGCGGCGATCTCCGCGTATATCTGCTTCAGCTCTTTTTGCAGCACGGCAAGGTCTTCTTTGGAAAGCAGCCCGATGGACTCGAGCATGGCGATATGCGCGAGGGAGCCCTGCACATCGAACGGTGCGAGGTATGCGTCCATTTCGCGGTCGCGGCCTACGGTGAACTGCTCTACTTCGGCCAGCGCTGTTTTATCCTTTTGCCAGATTTTCATACTGTTGCTGTTTAAAGATCATATTTGCCAAAGATCCTTTCTTTGATCCCCGGCCATTCTTCTTTGAGTATCGAGAAATACACGGAATTGCGCAGGTGGCCCGTCCAGGTGATCATATGGTGCCGGAGAATGCCTTCCTCCTTACAACCGATGCCCAGCATGGCTTTGCGCGATTTCTCGTTGCGTTCGTCCGTTTTCAGTTCCACGCGGTTGAGGCCCCATACTTCGAATGCATATTGCAGCATCGCGAATTTCATGGCGCGGTTGAGGCCGCTGCGCTGAAAGCGGGGATGTAACCAGGTAGCCCCGATCTCCGCCCGTTTATGCGCTTCTACTATGCTCATAAAACGCGTGCTGCCGGCCACTTCACCCGTTTCCTTGTCTATCACTACGTATGGCATGCATAAGCCCTGCTCCCGCTCCGCGAAAGCGGTCTGCATATAAAGCTCCAGCTCTTCGCGGCTGCTGATGCGGCCGAGGCCTACTTCCCAGAGCGAAGGCTCCAGCGCCACTTCCTGCAACGCGTCCGTATCGGAGAGTTGCATGGGGCGGAGCAATACACGTTTATTTTGAAGTACCGGCTGTTCCATGCCTGCTAATTTACGCCATTCACGACGGACAGCAGGCGGATATATGTATCGATGCCCTGGCGGATCTCGTCGAGGTAAATAAATTCGTCCGCGGTATGGCTCCTGGCGGAATCCCCCGGGCCTACCTTTACCGAAGTGGCGGGTATGAGCGCCTGGTCGGAAGTGGTGGGCGAGCCGTACAGCTGCTTGCCCAGCCCGATGCCGGCCTGCACCAGCGGATGACCTTCGGGAATGAAGGAAGGGCGCATCCGCATGCTGCGCGGCGTTACGTCGCACTGCACATTAGCGCGGATGGTGTCCAGCATTTCTTCCAGCGTATACTGATCGGTGGCCCGCACGTCCACCACGAACGAACATTCGGCGGGCACTACGTTGTGGGCTTTATTGGAAGTTTGAATAACGGTCACGCTCATTTTTACCGGCCCCAGCGTGGGCGATACTTTCGGGAAACGGAAATTGCGGAACCAGCTGATGTCATCCATCGCTTTGTATAACGCGTTCTCTCCTTCGTCGCGCGCGGCGTGGCCGGCTTTGCCGTGCGCCACGCAATCGAGCACCATCAATCCTTTTTCGGCCACGGCTAAATCGGTTTTGGTCGGCTCGCCCACGATCGCGAAATCGATGGGAGGCAGCTGCTCCAAAATGCTTTCGATGCCGTTCACGCCGCTGATCTCTTCCTCCGCGGAAGCCGCCAGGAGTATGTTATAAGGCAATCCTTCCATCTCATAAAAATGTAGGAAAGCGGCGATCAGGCTTACAAGACAGCCGCCCGCATCGTTGCTGCCGAGGCCGAATAATTTGCCGTCTTCCACCACGGGCGCAAAAGGATCGCGGGTGTATTGCGGGTTGGGTTTTACGGTATCGTGATGAGAGTTGAGAAGGATATTGGGTTTACGGGGATCGAAGTGCTTGTTCAGCGCCCACACATTGTTGAGATGGCGAATGGGCAGTACGCCGTATTCTTCAAGGAACCGCACAAGAATAGCGGCCGTGTTGTCTTCTTCCCTGCTGAAGCTCGGCGTGGCGATCAGTTCTTTTAAAAGCCCCACCGCGTCTTCATATCGTTGTTGGTTCCACATAGTTAGCAAATTAAGGTACCCGCTACCGAACCACCGGTGTTCCTTTGCAGGTCACCGGCATGACCGATGAGCACTTCTTTGACACCGCTTTCGATAGCAGCAAATGCGTTGTCCAGCTTCGGCAGGATGCCGTCGGACAAAGCGCCTTCGGCAAGCAGTTGCCGGTAAATATCGCGGTTGATGAGGTTGATCACCGAATCGTCGTCGTCCGCATTGCGCAGCACGCCTTTTTTCTCGAAACAATAGATCAGCCGCACGGTATAATGCGCGGAAAGCGCCACCGCCAGCGATGAGGCGATGGTGTCCGCGTTAGTGTTCAGTATCTGTCCTTTCCCGTCGTGCGTGAGCGGGGCGAGCACGGGCGTAATACCCGCGTCCAGCAACAGCTTCACGGGAGCCGTCTGCACGGAGCCTTCAGAAATATCGCCCACGAAGCCGTAGTCGATCTCTTTCACGGGGCGTTTCACGGCGGGGATAATGTTCGCGTCGGCGCCGGTGAGGCCGATGGCGTTGCAGCCGTTTGCCTGCAGCTTCGCCACCACCTGTTTGTTCACCAGCCCGCCATATACCATCGTTACCACGTCGATGGTTTCCGCATC
>JBQCFV010000118.1:0-2876 GCA_051958695.1 Chitinophaga sp.
CGCCGATGTTGCCGGAGCCGGTGTTCGTCAGCTGTTTGGAGCTGACGGAATTTACCGTATTGCCCAGCTGTTTCCTGGATTGCCGGAGCGAAGAACCGATCACTACTATTTCATCCATATTCAGCACGTCCTCTTCCATCACCGCATCGGCGGAAACGGTGGCGCCGCTGACGCTGATGCTTTTGCTGACGGTTTTAAAACCGATGCCGGTAAACTCCAGCGTATGGCTGCCCGGCTGAATGTTGGCCGTAAAGCTGTACTGGCCGTTCGCATCGGAACTGGCGCCGGTGGACGTGCCGCGAAGCTGCACCGTAATGCCCGGCACCGGCGACCCGTCTGTTCCGGTTACCGTCCCGCTGATGCGCACCTGCGCGAGCGCCAGCGTGGCGGCCAGCTGCAGCAGAAGAAGCAGCGGGAACGCTTTCCATCTTCCATGTTGCTTTTTGAGTGGATTGATCATAACGAATAAATTTTGGGAGTTGATAAATAGAAAATATTCGCTTTCAGGGCAGGACGGGATACGGCGCAGAAGCGCCGCTCCTCATTTTCACGAGCTATTTTTTAAATGTTCGTCAGAGTACCTCCATGCCTGCGTCACTGTAAGGTTTCAGCAGTATGTCGTGCGGGTCTAATTCCGTAATGAGCGTGTCGATATCCGTTGCGTTGCAAACTTTGAGGCGCTGGGAGGTATTTACTTTTTCTGAAATGGAAAGGGAAACAACCCTGGATGAGGATTCCACCATGGCTCTTTTCACTTGTACGACGTCGATGTCGTTGTCTGTAAGACCGGCGTGGATGTCTATGGCATTGGTGCCCAGGAAACAGAGGTCGGCCTTTACCTGGCGTATCTGCCCGATGGCCGCGCCGCCAACGGTGATCCTGGAGTTTTTGGAAAGTCGGTCGCCGATCAGTATCACGTCTATATGCGGATGCGCTACATACTCGAAAGCGGCGGGCAGGCTGCCCGTAAAGAAGGTGGCGCGCAGGTTCTCCGGCAGCACCCGGGCCATTTCAAGAATGGTGGTGCCGCCGGTGGTGAATACGAACATGCCGTCCTGGATAAGGTTTACCGCCTTGCGGGCGATCAGTCTTTTTTCGGCAAGGGAATAAATATCGGTGTGGGAGGAATTGTGGAACGACCGGGAAAGCGCGCCGCCATGTACTTTGATGATCCTGCCGGCTTCGGCCAGCTCGTTGAGGTCCCTGCGGATAGTGTCTTCAGACACGGTGAGCTTTTCCACCAGGTAGGTGGTAAGCACTTTATTGTGAACGTTGACTTCGTGAAGAATAAAGTTTTGTCGTTCTTCCTTCAGCATATAGCAGGCTTGTTCCTATGAATTTACGAAAAACATCATAAACCCGGCAAAAAAATGCAAAAATCTGATCTTGTACAGGCATAATCCGGCATCATATATGCATGTTTTTGCATTTATTCGCTAGAATTTCCTTTTTTCAGGGCTTTCCCGGCAGATTTTGCCGCCGCCGTCCGGCGTCAGTCGGATTGCGTTATTTCAACATCCGTAAATACAGGCAATTGTGATATCATTTTTGTAATTTCGCATGCATTTTATTTACGAACAGGATTTATGATCAACATTACATTCCCGGATGGCGCAGTCAGGCAGTACGAGCAAGGTATTACGGCACTGGACATTGCTAAATCCATCAGCGAAGGGCTCGCCCGCAAAGTATTGGCGGCAAAAGTAAACGGACAGGTGATCGACGCTACCCGCCCGATCACCCACGATGGCACTCTCCAGCTCCTTACCTGGACGGACGCCGACGGCAAGGCCACCATGTGGCATTCTTCCGCCCACCTGATGGCCGAGGCGCTCGAAGCCCTGTACCCGGGAGTGAAGTTCGGCTATGGCCCCCCGCTTGAGAACGGCGGTTTCTTTTATGATGTGGACCTCGACGGCCGCGCCATCTCCGACGAAGAGCTGCGCAAGCTCGAAGCAAAAATGAGCGAACTGGCGAAGCTGAACAGTGTGTACGTGCGCAAAGACGTATCCAAGGCGGACGCCATCAAATATTTCACCGAAAAAGGCGATCCTTACAAGATCGACCTCCTCCAGAAGCTGGAAGACGGTACCATCACTTTTTACACCCAGGGCAATTTCACCGATCTCTGCCGCGGGCCGCACATCCCGAACACCGGCTTTATCAAGGCGGTAAAGCTTACCAATATCGCCGGCGCCTACTGGATGGGGAATGAGAACAACAAAATGCTCACCCGCATCTACGGCATCACGTTCCCTTCCCAGAAAGAGCTGGACGAATATCTCGCCCTTATCGAGGAAGCGAAAAAACGCGACCACCGCAAGCTGGGCAAGGAGCTTGAGCTGTTCGCCTTTTCCGAAAAGGTAGGTCTCGGCCTGCCGCTCTGGCTGCCCAAAGGCGCCATGCTGCGCGAACGCCTGCAGAATTTCCTGCAAAAGGCCCAGGTGGAAAGCGGCTACCTGCCCGTAGTGACCCCGCACATCGGCGGCAAACAGCTGTACGTTACCAGCGGCCATTATGAGAAATACGGGAAAGACAGCTTCCAGCCCATCCATACGCCGGAAGAAGGCGAGGAGTTCATGCTCAAACCGATGAACTGCCCGCACCACTGCGAGATCTACAAAACTTCCCCCAAATCGTATAAGGACCTGCCGGTTCGTTATGCGGAATTTGGCACCGTATACCGCTATGAACAGCATGGCGAGCTGCACGGCCTCACCCGCGTGCGCGGCTTTACGCAGGACGATGCGCATCTTTTCTGCCGGCCCGACCAGGTGAAGGAAGAGTTCGAAAAAGTGATCGACCTGGTGCTGTATGTTTTCAAAAGTCTCAACTTCACCGATTATACGGCACAAATTTCGCTGAGAGACCAGGAA
>JBQCFV010000119.1:0-5467 GCA_051958695.1 Chitinophaga sp.
GTTCCTTTCGGCAAAGCGATCTGGTCGCTTTTTCGCTTGTTGGCCTTATCCTGTTGGAACTCATTCTGCAGCGCATGGTACATCTGGGCGGTGAGACGGGCGTTGGGAGATCCGAATCCATCCGTTTCATAGCCTTTACCAGCGAGGAAATCGATCAACGTCTCCTTGCCAATGTTGAATTCCTTGGCTGCGGCCAGCAATCTCGGTGTGTTGTTTGTTACTTCAGGCATATCGTTTTCTCGTCCTTCCCGTTTAATCCCCACCAACCGGCGGAGTAATTCTTTTAACATTTAACAATAACTCAAATATCTCTGCAATCAAAAAAGCCTACCCCATGGGAAGGTGTAGCGGCCGGCTTATTCTTTTTCAAATTCTTCCTGCAAGATCCTCCTCACTTCATGTACGGTTTCCTCTTCGAGGTCTGAACGGCGTACAAGTTCTTCCGGAGTCAGGTCAAGCACACTGCGGGCGGTATCGCAACCGATGCGTTTCAGTTCGTCGATCACCCAGGGTTCGATCTCGTCTGCAAATTCTTCCAGGTCGATGTCGAACTCCGTCTGTTCCTGCTCTTCGTCGCGGAATACGTCTATTTCGAACCCGGTCAGTTCGCAGGCCAGCTTTATGTTTACGCCCTTTTTACCGATGGCCAGTGATACCTGGTCGGGTTTCAGGTAAACGGACGCGTATTTATTCTCGTTGTCCACGTCCATCCGGCTGATCCTTGCGGGCGTAAGCGCGCGCTGGATAAGCAGCTGGATGTTGGCGGTATAGTTGATAATATCGATGTTCTCGTTCCGGAGCTCGCGAACGATGCCGTGGATGCGGCTACCTTTCATGCCCACGCATGCGCCTACGGGGTCTATCCGGTCGTCATAGGATTCCACGGCCACTTTGGCTCTTTCGCCGGGTTCGCGCACGATCTTTTTGATCACGATCAGCCCGTCGAAGATCTCCGGCACCTCTATTTCGAGAAGTTTGGCCAGGAAGGAGGGATGTGTTCTGGAAAGGATGATCAGCGGGGAATTGTTCTTCAGCTCCACTTTCTTTACTACAGCCCTTACGTTTTCACCTTTTTTGAAGTAATCTGTCGGAATTTGTTCTGATTTAGGCAATATTAACTCATTCCCTTCATCATCCAATAATAAAACTTCCTTTTTCCAAACCTGGTATACTTCCCCGGTCACGATCTCGCCTACACGGTCGCCGTATTTTTTCACGAGGATGTTTTTCTTGAGATCGCCGATGCGCGCCGTGAGCGTTTGTTTTGCCGCCAGGATGGCGCGGCGGCCGAAGTCCATGATCTCCACTTCTTCGTAGAGGTCTTCGCCCACCTGGTAATCGGGTTCCACCAATATCGCTTCAGAATAGGCGATCTGCGCGTTCTCGTCTTCCACGGTACCGTCTTCCACGATGGTACGGCGGCGGAGTATTTCCAGGTCGCCTTTTTCGGTATTTACAATCACGTCAAAGTTCTCATCCGAGCCATATTTCTTTCGCAGCAGCGTCTTGAACACATCTTCCAACACCTTCATCAGCGTGGGGCGGTCGATATTTTCCGCCTCCTTAAATTCGGTGAATGACTCAATCAGGTTAATACTAGCCATGTTCTGTTATAGTTTTTAAAACACGATACACACCTTTGTGTGCTTTATTTCAGATAAATTGATGTTTGATACGACGGTCTCTTTTTTCTTGCCCACGGTTTCTTCCAGGGTCAGCTCCGTATCCGTGGCGGAAAGCAGCTTGCCTTCCTTCACGGAACCGTCCAGCAGGGTTACTTCCACCTTGCGGCCCGTGTTCTTCACGAATTGACGCGGATTTTTCAGCGGCTCGTCGAGCCCGGGGGAAGAAACTTCCAGGGAAAAATCATTGTCCGGGAACAGCCCGGCGGCTTCCAGCTGGGGATAAAGTTGGCGGTTCAGGGACACGAGTTTGTCTATCGAGGCTCCGTTATCAGCATCCACAAACACTTTCACATTATTGGTGGGCTTTATCCTGATCTCTACTATAAAATACTCCGGTTTATCCGCCAGCAGCGCCTCCAGCATTTCCGTGATGCGCGCTATCACTTGTTCGTTTGCCATATGAAATAGAAGAAGGGGACCGATCTCGTCCCCTTCATTTGAATCATTTTACCGGTACAAAATTAGTATTTATTTTCATTCCAAGCACAATTTCTTCTAAATATAACCGCCCGGAAACCGCATTCCTCACACATTATTGTTTATTTTAATTGGATGTGAGCCCGGATTATCTTACATTCGGAATCATGATCTCCCGCATCAACCTCGAACTGCCGGCCTGGGTGCTTGGACTGGTGCTGCTCGCGCTGCTGGACCCGCATGCCGGGCTGCCAAGCTTCTGCGTGTCGAAGCTCGCCGGCTTCGGGGACTGTCCCGGTTGCGGGCTCGGCCGCTCCATCTCCCATCTTTTTCACGGGGAATGGCGCGAAAGCTGGGAAAGCCACAAGCTGGGAGCGCCGGTATTGCTCACACTGCTCTGGCGCATCGGGCAACTTGCCAAAGCACAATATTATACTTTCAGATATGAATGATTTTTATTTTGCCATGTTACCCGGCATCGACCACGAAGAAATGATCTGGCTCGAAGAGCTGACCAAAAAGTTCGACCCCGAGGCGCGCAAAAAATTCCTGTATCTCTACCAGGGCAGGCGGAAAGACCCGCAGACCGTGCTGCTCACCTGCCTCATCGGCTTTATCGGCCCGAACGGCATCCACCGTTTTATGATGGACCAGATCCTGATGGGCCTCCTGTTCCTCTTCACGCTCGGCTTCTGCCTGATCGGCACCATCATCGACGCCGTGAACTACCGCAAGCTTACCTGGGAATACAACAAACAGGTATCGCTGGAAGTGGCCGCGATGATCGGCAAATTCTGACGCGTTCGTTAAAGAAAACTTAAAATGGGCGGTAAAAAAGGAGAGAGGGCTATCTTTGTGGCATTATGTTAAAGCTGATCTTCTACATCTTTCTCGGATGGCTCTTATATAAACTGGTATTCGATTTCCTGATCCCCGTATACCGCGGCACCAAACACGTGCGCCGGCAGATGCGCGATATGCAGGACGCGATGCGCCAGCAGTACGAGCAACAACAGCAGCACCAGCAACCGCAGCAGGCGCCGCCCCGCCCTGCCGAACCCGTTAAGCGCGATAAAGGCGATTACATCGACTTCGAAGAGGTCAAGAACTAACTTTTCCTGAAAATATCCAGTATCGTTCTGGGCGCCTGCAAATGGATGGCCCGGATACCCAATGCCAGGGCCGCGTCCACGTTCGGCAACGTATCATCTATGAACAGCGTTTGCTCCGGCTTCAGGCCGTTCTCATCCAGGATGATCTCGTAGGCTTCCTTTTCCGGTTTCCGGTAGCCGATCAGGTGGGAGTAATAGCTCCTGTCGAAAAAGGCCGCCAGCGACGCGATCCCCCGTTCCTTTTCCAGTATCGCGTTGAGGGCTTTTAAATGGATGGCGTTCGTGTTGCTCAGCAGGTACAAACCGTAATGATTCCTGAGCTGCTGGAGCAGCTGCAGTCTTGCCAGCGGGAAATCGAGCAGCATGGCATTCCAGGCATCGATGATCTGCTGGTCCGTAATGCCTTCGGGCAGGTGTTCCTTTATTTTGGCGAGAAATTCTTCCGGTGTTACGCGGCCGGTTTCGAGGTCTTCGAACAGCGCGTTCGCGTGGAACTGGTTATAAAGCTGGTCGAAGTCCTTTGCGCCAAGGTCTTTGAAGGCCTGGCTGGTGAGCTGGTAATTGATGTTGAGGATCACGCCCCCAAGGTCGAAGATAATGTGTTTGATTCCTTGCATGGCGGGGTAAAGGTAGGGCGGTGAGGGAAAAAATTGGAGAAGATTCCATAAAAATATTTACTTTTGCCGTCCCCTGAGAAGTTCTATATATTTTTTCGCCTGCGAAGGCGCCGGTCCTATAGCTCAGTTGGTTAGAGCATCTGACTCATAATCAGAGGGTCCCTGGTTCAAGCCCAGGTGGGACCACATAAAAACAAAAGCACTGTATCCCGGTGCTTTTTGTTTTTGGGTCAGAACACGACCCTTCATCCCCATTACCTAATTCTTATACTTATGAAATCAACAGAGCCTACCCCTCATTACGCCCAATACAAAAAACGGAGCTGGGTTGCTAAGAACTGGACCGCACTTTTGACAATTCTGCTAGGGCTGATTGCAATTAACCTGATATTTTTATCCAAAGCTTTTAGAGGAGACGAAATTGACCCTCAATTGGCAAGTAATCTCGGAGGATTTGTCGGGGGATATATCGGAACATTATTTTCGCTTGTAGGTGTCATGTTTCTATATCTTACATTAAAGGATCAAAGGGAAAGCTCAGAAATCGAAAAGTTTACTACTAAATATTTCGAACTGCTAAAATTTCATAGGGATAATGTTCAGGAAGTATTGATGGGCGAAGAATCCGGTAAGAAGGTCTTTGTAAATCTTATCAGAGAATTCAGGGAAGCACTCAGCCAGGTAAAAGACATTGCGGCAAGACATAATCTACATCACTCTCCTCAGCAGCTTATAGAAATCGCTTACTACATTTTATTCATTGGGGTCGGGCCAAACTCCTCACGAATGTTGAAAATTGCCTTAAAGAACTTTAATACGCCGTTCGTAGATAATCTGGAAGATACGTTAAACCAAACAGTCCTGAAGGAAGAAATAAAAAAGAAACGACAGTTTAAATACCTGCCCTTTGAAGGACATCAATCGAGACTTGGTCATTATTACAGGCACCTGTATCAAACAGTTAAGTTCGTTGATGCTCAAAATATAGATATTGACAAATACGATTACGTAAAAACGATCCGCGCCCAATTAACCACTCACGAACAAGCGCTTTTGTTCCTGAACAGCTTTTCCTCTATGGGTAAAAAGTGGCGGGAAGAACACTTGCTTTTAAAATACAAAATGGTCAAAAATATTCCCCCTCATTTTTTTGACATTAACAACGAGATTGACATCACCGCATTTTTTCCGCATGATTATTTTGAATGGCAAGAGTAAATTTCTCCTACCCACGGCTACATTCAATAAATACGCAGGGAAAGGTTAAATGCCGCCCGAAAATCGACAAAAAAAGGCGCCTGCCCTGCAGGCGCCAACGGGTTTACAAAGAATAAGACTCAATCATTCTGCGTAAGCGCCCCTTGCGAGCGGTCGATCTGCTGCTGCGGGATCGGGAAGTACTCGTCTTTGGGCTCAAACTGTATGTTCTGGAATGCGGACAGCAATCCTCCTTCAAACGCGGAATAGCTCTCGATCGTTTGTTTGGCGATGCCCCAGCGTACCAGGTCATAAAAGCGGTGGCCTTCGAGCGCCAGCTCAAGCCTCCGCTCAAAACGCACTGCGGTGCGGGCTTCGGGCTGGCTTGCAAAGGCGGTGTATTGCTGCACGTTATATTTCGCCGCGCGGGAGTCGCCAA
>JBQCFV010000120.1:0-9651 GCA_051958695.1 Chitinophaga sp.
CTGGCTTAAGCTGTATAAACATTCTTTGTCGCTGGCGTTCCTGGTGCTTTTCCTGCTTTCTTTTGCCCTGCATTTCAAGGGCAGCCTGGGGCATTACAACATCACGCAGATCGGCGAGCATAAACCGACGGCAACGGCGGCAGAATATATTCTGAACTCGAAATTCTGGTTCGAGTCGTTCCAGAACTGGCAAAGCGAATTTTTGTCGGTAGCGTCGATCGTGTTCCTGTCTATTTACCTGCGGCAGTGGGGTTCCCCGGAATCGAAGCCGGTGGATGCGCCGCATATGGAGACGGGGAAATAGCGCTGATCGCGGCGTGAGTGTGGCGGGTGTCGTAGCGGAGCAGCTTTTCGAGCACGCCGTGCAGCACCCGCGGCTCTACGGGTTTGCGGAGGTAACCGTCCATACCGAGGCGCAGAAATTCCTGTTCCTGCTCCTTGAATGCGTCCGACGAAACGGCCACTACGGGAATATGCTGCAGCTGCGGATCTTTCCGGAGGTACTGGAAGGTATCACGGCCGCTCATAACCGGCATGTGGAGGTCCATCAGTATCACGTCAGGTTTCAGGCTGCGGGCCATTTCCACGCCTTCGGCGCCGTCGTGGGCGAACGATACGCGGGTAATGCCGAGCCGTGCCAGGAAATGTTTCATGATGGTATGGTCGATGTCGTTATCGTCCATCACCAATATCCTGGCATCCGGGGGAAGGGCGGGCAATTCAGCGGGCGCGGCAGGCGTTTCCTGCACTTCCCCGCTCACCAGCAGCGGCAGCGTAACGATAAAATTGCTGCCTTCGCCCGGTGCGCTGCTTACCCGGAGGTTCCCTCCCATGGCTTCCGCCTTGCGTTTGGCGATGGCGAGGCCCAGGCCGCTGCCGCCGAACTGGCGGTAGAGCTCACGGTCGCCCTGCTCGAAAGGCTCGAGAATAGCGTCTATCTGGTCGTCCGTAATGCCTTTCCCTTCGTCGCATACCTGCAGGAAAATGGTGGTTTGCTTATGAAAACAGCGCACGCGGATATTTTTGCCGGGAGGCGTGCACTTCAGCGACATCGACAGGATGTTGTTCACCACCTGCCCGAGCATCGTTTTGTCGCAGAGCACCATTTCGGGGAAACGGCCGTCTATTTCCAGGTGAAGGATGACGGATTCTTTGCTGGCGATACTCTGGTAGATGCTGACGGTATGCTTCAGCCATTCCTTCAGGGAGAAAGGCTCCGGTTTGAGTTCTTCGGTAGTACCTGCTTCTATCTTTGACAATTCCAAAACACTGTTTACAATGTCCATAATGTTGCGGCTCACGGCGTTCATGCTGCGGGCCATCTGCCGGGCCTGCCCTCCCGCAGCGGTATTCTGCCTGCTCAGCTCGTCGCTCAGCAGCTCGCTCAAACCCGCCAGGGTGTTCAAAGGCGTTCTGATCTCATGGCTCAGCTCGCTGATGAACTGCGTTTTGGCCGTATTGGCTTTTACCAAGGCAAAGGTACGTTCCCGCACGATCTGTTCCAGCTCTTTGTTATATTTTTCCAGCTCCCTGCGCTGCCGCTCTATTTCCCGCCGGCTGCCGGAAAGCGAGGTATTGCGGCTGCGCAGCGCCCGCAGCAGGTCCATGATATTGTCCTGGTAAAGACTGATGGCGAGGTAATTGAGGTACAGCACCACCGGCATTACCATCCAGCGGTAAACGTTCTGCGTAACGGCGCTCAACGGCAGCGGCGCCACGAGATGGAAATAGTAGATGAACTCCAGCACTACGAGGCAAACGATGGGCATGGAAGCGCAGATGATACGCGGCGCCTTTTCCTGCGGGCGCCAGATGAGCAGCGCCACGCTCATCATGAATACGGCCAGCAGCTGCACTTCCGTCACCCTTCCCAAAATGCTGCCATAATACAGGATGATAAGGATATAGATCACGTGCATGCCTATACGTGAAGCATTGTATTGCCTTCGCCCGTTCAGGCCGATCATGGCGAAAAAGGCAGGACAGAATATAAAGACGGCGGGAACGAGTATCAGCAGCGAATGCAGCAGCAGGTAAAAGGAAACGCCATAAACGGCTACAAGTATCCCCGATGCAAAACAGACCACGTTCACCACTTTGATCCTTCGTGCTTCTTCTTTACCGGAAACTTGCAGGATGCCTGTATGGTATACCCGTTGCATACGGGCACGCAGTGATTGGGATAAAACACGTGTCATCACGAATAGGTTTTTTGATACAAACAGCTTGGAATAACGTAGCCCGGCCAATAACAACGGTTTTTCATTTCAAAGGCCGGCATCAGGTGATTCGGCCGGGTGCGATTCGGTTCGGTCAAATAGGCGGATAAGGTTGATCGTTACTTATTAAAAATAAGGAATACTGTCCATAGCGTGGTATATACGGAAAATATGCTGATATGGATTTAGTCTCTGCCCCGCTTCTTTTTACCCGCGGGAACTGCTTCATGGGGCAGCGGCGCTGACTGCTGCCGGGGCCTGTTGCCTATCACGGAGCTGCTCAGCTCTCCCCGGTCGTAGGTTTCGCGCATCATGGCGCCGTCTTCGTCGTACACTTTCCATTCGCCGTGTTTCACGGAGTAGCCTTTGCGGGTCACTTCGGTAAGGCTCTCCTGGCCGCTTACGGGGTCTACGACCACCACGGTATCTTTCTGCCCGTCAATGTCTACGGACAGCATATTGCCGACAGCGCTGATCCTGCCGTTGGGGTAATAATATTTGCAGAGGCCGTCCAGCACGCCGAACTTGAACGTTTCTTCGGCCATCACGTCGCCGTCTACCGAATACTTCTTCCAGACGCCTTCCTTGCGGCCGTGGTTATAGATACCTTCCCAGGTATAGCCGGGCTCCCCGCGGAGGGGCGCAACCTGCTCCGCCCAGGGGCCCTGCTTGCGGCCCTTGGCGTCCGTTTGATTGGCGGCGGTTTGTGCTGCGGCCAGCATCGTGAAGCCGGCGCATATGATCAGCAAACATATTTTTTTCACGGAAGATCGGATTTGATCACAAATTAGTCTTTTTCTTCAAATGATAAAAGGTCCCGGGGTGCATCGGGACCTTTTATCTCGGAAAAATTCAGGTCGGGTATGGTTATTTGGTTAAGGTGATGGTTTCTATCCGGTTATCCCTGTTCCGTTCCACTTCCACACCGGTAATGGTCGTGTCTTTATACCCGTTGCCGGCGTTCACGAACACGCTGTAAGTGCCCGTTTTAAGCCCGCGGACCTTAAACTCGCCCCCTCTGCCGGGTATGGCGTACAGCGAATCGAGGTCGTTGTAAACGGTAATTACCGCCTCTGCGTCCGTCGGCAGCACCCTGCCGGAAACGGAACCGGTCTGGCGCACCGTCCATACGTGGATCACGGGTTTGAGGATGAACCTGCCCCTGCTTACCTGGATGATGGAACGTTGCACGTCGAAGTCGAGCCAGAGCTGGAAGTTGTCCGGGGTTACTTCATCCCATTCTTCATGCCTTACTTTGATGAGTATCTTTACCTGGCCATTGATGGATTTAAGCGGATAGGTTATGCTGTCTTTAACGAGTGAATTGTTGGGGCCAAGGGTGATGCGGATCTTTTCGATGCGGCCTTTGCGGATGACGCCGTTGGCGAGGCTGGTATCTACGCCGTTGAGAAGCTGCAGCAGGTCATATACGCCGGCGTTGATATCGAGCGTATCCCATACGTTGCAGTCCTCGTCCCTGTCTTTGTCTTTCCAGTCTTCCCACCAGCCGCAGCGGTTGCGGTCGTCCCAGCGGTCATCGTCGTCGTTATTGTCGCCGCTGCCGCTGTTGCAGGTATCCACGAGCACTTCCACCCGCTGGATGTCGATCATCACTTTGTCGAAAAGGCCGGGGTCGTCCGTGAGCATGAGGCTTACCTTCTGCATACCGTCAGGTACTTTCTGGGGTTCAGCCGAATTGTTTTTTGTACATGCGTAAATGATCATGGAGAGGGCGCCCAACAACAACACCGGCAGGCCCACTTTACGGAACATGTTTTTCATAATAAAGAATGGTTTTAAGAGTGATAGTTTTTCAACCCGGTTAAAGCTCTTATATGGTCCGGCATCATTTCGGCGGGGGATGATGGCCGTGTTGTACTTCGGATAATGGTAATATAAAACGCACTCACACTGTTCCTTATTGCAGCACGTCCTTTGACGGGCTTCTTTGCCGGAAGTTTAATCTGGGGTAAAAAAATGGGGATTTGCAGCTTTTACCTGGAATGTGGAGCGGGTTGTTAATGTTTACTTTAAACCGGAGGACGGGTTGGAATGGCCTGTTGCTGCGGGATGCTAATGCTTTCTTTAGTAAAACAAATGGGAGGTGGGTTGTAAAGGGTCTCCTGCCACTGGGGGTGAATTGTTAATACTTTTTTCAAAAAATAAACTGGGCGGTGCTTGATGTGGCGGTGTGTACAGAATTTTTTGAAAAAAGTATTAACAACTCCTCGCCTGGCCCGACATGCGAGAGTTTTGGGGCTGGGCCGCCCGTTGCCTGGAAACAGCTATGCCCAGTTTATTTTTTCTCGTGCAAAACATTTGTCCGGCAGCTTTTTCTTGTGCAAACCGTTCGTCCGGCCTCTATTGCTTTGCCGGGCGGGAAACGCTCGTCCGGCGTTTCTTTTTGAGGATGGTAGCCCCCAGCGGAGGGAGGCGCAGATGAATGTCGTAAGGCTTGCCGAACTTGCCGGGAACGGGTTTCAGCTTGCCGGTATTTACCACGCCGCTCCCGTAAAATTCGGCGGCGTCGCTGTTGAGGACTTCTTCAAAGGGCTCGCCCCAGGGAATACCGATGGGGTAATGCTCGCGGGGCACGGGCGTCATGTTGAGGGCAATCAGCAGTACGTCTCCTTTGTCGTTTTTGCGCGCGAATACCAGGATGCTGTTCTCCTGGTCGGCCAGGTGCACCCATTCAAAGCCTTTTGCTTCAAACTGCGTGTCATATAAGGCGGGCTCGGTGGTGTAGAGCTGGTTCAGGGCTTTGACGTACTGTTGTAAACCCGCGTGGGTGGGGTGCTTCAGCAGGTGCCAGCCCAGCTCGGACTTGAAATTCCATTCCTTGGTATCGCCAAACTCTCCGCCCATGAACAGCAATTTGGTGCCGGGGTGGGTGAACATATAGCTGTAAAGCAGCCGGAGATTGGCGAACTGCTGCCAGTCGTCGCCGGGCATTTTGTAGATCAGGGGGCTTTTGCCATGTACCACTTCATCGTGGCTGAGCGGCAGCATGAAGTTCTCGCTGAAAGCGTACATGATGCTGAATGTGATCTGGTTGTGATACCATTTGCGGAACAGCGGGTCTTTTTTGAAATAGTCCAGCGTATCGTTCATCCAGCCCATCATCCACTTCATACCAAAACCAAGCCCGCCCATGAATACCGGGCGGGATACGCCGTAGAACGAGGTGGACTCTTCGGCGATGGTCTGCGTATCGGGAAAGCGGGAATAGATGATGGAGTTCAGCTCTTTCAGGAAAGCGATGGCTTCGAGGTTCTCGTTGCCGCCGTGAACGTTGGGCTCCCAGCTGCCCGCTTTCCGGGAATAGTCGAGGTGGATCATGGAGGCTACCGCGTCCACGCGGAGGCCGTCGATGTGGAATTTGTCCAGCCAGAAACAGGCATTGCTGAGCAGGAACGACTTCACCTCGTTGCGGGCGTAGTTGAACACGTAACTGTTCCAGTCGGGGTGAAACCCTTTCCGCATGTCCGCATACTCATAGCAGTGGCTGCCGTCGAAGCGGTAGAGGCCGTGCTCGTCGTAGGGAAAATGCGAGGGCACCCAGTCGAGTATTACGCCGATGCCGGCGTGGTGAAAGGCGTCTACCAGCGCCATAAGATCCTGCGGCGTGCCGTAACGGCTGGTGGGCGCGTAAAAGCCGGTGAGCTGGTAGCCCCAGGAGCCGTCGAAGGGGTGTTCCATCACGGGCATGAACTCAACATGCGTAAAGCCCATTTCCTTCACATAAGGCACCAGCATCGTGATCAGGTCGCGGTAGGTGTAAAAGATCTCATGGTTATCCGCGTCCGGCCGGCGCCTGGAGCCGAGGTGCATTTCGTAGACGGAAAACGGGCTTTCGAGGCTGTTCTTCGCGGCGCGTTTTTTGATCCAGGCGGCGTCCTTCCATTTGTACTGCAGGCTGGTGGTGACGGAAGCCGTTTTTGGCCGTACTTCCCAGAGGTTGGCGAAAGGGTCGCCTTTGCGCAGCTCTTCGCCTGAATTGGAACGGATAAAGTATTTGTAAAGCGTATGTTCTTTCAGGTGAGGCACAAAACCTTCCCAGATACCGGACTTGTCCCAGCGCGGGAAAAGCGTATGGCTGTAGGTATTCCAGCCGTTGAAGTCGCCGATGACGGACACGAAGGCGGCGTTGGGCGCCCAGACGGCGAAGTACGTACCTTCCGTGCCTTCATAGCTCAGGGCATGCGAGCCGAACTTCTCGTACAGGCGGTCATGCGCGCCCTGCTGGAATAACTCGATGTCTTTCGCGGAAAATAATGAAAAGGGTTCAACTGCTTCCAGCTTGCGGAAAGGTTCCTCATCGCGTGGACTGATGTTTTTCTTTTGTTGGGTCGCCATACCTTGCTGAAATGCTTTCATACAAGGTAAAAAATAACCCGCAAACTATCGCCTGCGGGTTGAATTTATTTATCCTTAATGGGAATTATGAACGTTTGCTGCGGAAACCGCCGCTGCCGCTCTTGGAAAACTCCCTGCGGGGGCGGAAACCGCCGTCTTCGCTGCCGGTCCAGGTCCTGCGGGGCTTGTCGCCGTAAGAGCGGTAACCGCCGCCGGACTTGCGTTTGTCGCCGTCCTGGCTGGTCTCGATCCTTACGGAGCGGCCGTTGTATTCCACTTTGGTGAAGCTCTGCTGCACTTTTTACAATACGTCGTTCTACACTTCAAAGAAAGAATATACGCCGTTCAGGTCGATGCGGCCGATCTTGTTGCCGCGAAGACCGGTGTTGTCGCAGAGGAAACGCAGCATGTCGCCGCGGGTAAAATTGTCTACGGAGCCGAGATTGATGAACAGGCGGGTGAATTTGCCGGAGTAACGGTTGCTCATAGAGTTCTCGTCGCTGCGGCGGTCTTCTTTCACGTTCAGGTCCGGCGCGTTCTGGTAATATTCCAGGAACTCGTTGAACTCGAGGGAAGCGAAACGGCGGATCAGGTCTTCTTTTGAAAGGTCCGCGAACTCTTCGTATATACGTCCCAGGTAGGGATCGATCTGTTCTTCGTTAACGGTCACGTTGTGCACTTTATGCACGAGCGCAAAGAGCTGTTTTTCGCAAACGGCGAACCCGTCGGGCACTTCGCCTTTCACGAATTTTTTGCCGAGCACGCGTTCGATCTGGCGGATCTTGCCGATATCCCTGCCGCTGATAATGGCGATGGATACGCCGGAACGGCCTGCGCGGGCGGTACGGCCGCTGCGGTGGGTGTAGTTCTCCACATCGTCGGGCAGCTCGTAGTTGATCACGTGCGTCACGTTATCCACGTCGATGCCACGGGCGGCCACGTCGGTAGCTACCAGCACCTGGATGGATTTTTCGCGGAAACGTTTCATCACTTTATCGCGTTGCTGCTGGGTAAGGTCACCATGCAGCGCGTCGGCGTTGTAACCGTCGCGGATCAGCGATTCGGCGATCTCCTGCGATTCTATCTTGGTACGGGTGAAGATGATGCCGAAGATCTCGGGGTTGAAGTCCACGATGCGTTTCAGCGCGGCGTATTTGTCGCGGGGGCGCACCACGTAGTATTCGTGCTCGATGTTGGCGTTGCCGCTGTTCTTGCTGCCTACGGTCAGCTCGAAGGGATCTTCCATATAGTTTTTGGCGATCCTGCGCACTTCGGCGGGCATGGTGGCGGAAAACAGCCAGGTGGTCTTGCCTTCGGGCGTGTTGGAGAGGATGCTGTTGATGTCTTCCTGGAAGCCCATGTTCAGCATTTCGTCCGCTTCGTCCAGCACGGCGTAACGCACGTTGTCGAAGTTGATGGCGCCGCGCTCGATGATGTCGAGCAGGCGGCCGGGCGTAGCCACTACGATGTGGGCGCCGCGTTTCAGCTCGCGCAATTGCAGGCCGATGGCGGTGCCGCCGTATACGGCCACGATGTTCACTTCGCCGAGATATTTGGAGAAATTCTTGAGATCGTTGGTGATCTGTAAGCAAAGCTCACGGGTGGGGCACAAAATAAGGCCCTGGGGCTGGCGCACCTTCAGGTCCAGCTGATGCAGGAGGGGGAGGCCGAAAGCGGCGGTCTTGCCGGTGCCGGTCTGCGCGAGGCCCACAAAATCGCGGTCGCCGCCCAGCAATACGGGGATGGCTTTTTCCTGGATCGGGGTGGGAGTCTCAAAACCGAGGTCTGTTACTGCTTTCAGCAGGTTTTCCTGCAGTCCTAATGATTCGAATGTTGTCATTTAATTTTTTTCGGTGGCCCGCTTGTTTTTTTAACAGGCCGGGTGATCAATACGCCGGTGTCAATCAGTTGTAAACCTTTTAAACCAGCTCTCCTTCCAAGTCATAGTCGAACGCCTTGGTAATTTTAACCTGTACGAAATCTCCGGGTTTCAACTTCTTGTCCGTGTTAATGATCACTTCATTATCCACCTCTACCGAATCGAACTCCGTGCGGCCCAGGTAACGGCCGGATTCTTTTTTATCTACGATTACTTTGAATATTTTTCCGATCTTCTCCTGGTTCTTTTCCAGGGAAATTTCCTGCTGCGTTTCCATGATATCCTGCGCGCGGCGTTCTTTCTCTTCCGCGGGGATATTGTCTTCCAGCTCATATGCCGTCGTGTTCTCCTCATGACTGTAAGTGAACACGCCTACCCTGTCGAACCGCACTTCTTCGAGAAAACGTTTCACGTCTTCCACGTCCTCTTCCGTTTCGCCGGGAAAGCCCGCTATCAGCGTGGTGCGCAGGCAGATGCCGGGCACTTTTTCGCGGATGGTCTGTACCAGGTCGAATATTTCCTTCCGGGTGATCTGGCGTTTCATGGCTTTGAGCATCGGGTCGGCAATGTGCTGCAGGGGCATATCGAGATAGTTGCAGATATTGTCCCTTTCGCGCATTACGTCGAGTATTTCGAGCGGGAATTTGGTGGGATAGGCGTAATGCAGCCTGATCCATTCCAGCCCTTTTACGTCCGCCAGCGCGTGCAGCAGCTCGGGCAGGCGGCGTTGTTTGTACAGGTCGAGACCATAATAGGTCAGCTCCTGCGCGATAAGCATGATCTCCTTCACCCCGCTTTTTACCAGCTTCTCCGCTTCCGCCACCACCTGTTCGATGGGTTTGGACACGTGCTGCCCGCGCATCAGCGGGATGGCGCAAAACGCGCAGGTACGGTTGCAGCCTTCTGATATTTTCAGATAAGCATAATGCGAAGGCGTGCTGAGCAAACGCTCGCCGATCAGCTCCGCTTTATAGTCCGCGTCGAACTTTTTGAGAATGAGGGGCAGTTCCATGGTGCCGAACCATGCGTCCACACCGGGTATCTCCTTTTCGAGATCGCCGCGGTACCGTTCGCTGAGGCAGCCGGTCACGAACACTTTGTCCAGCTTGCCGCGGTTCTTCAGCTCCACCTGGTCGAGAATGGTGTTGATCGATTCTTCCTTGGCCTTATCGATAAAGCCGCAGGTGTTCACCACCA
>JBQCFV010000121.1:0-4733 GCA_051958695.1 Chitinophaga sp.
AAGACCAGCCCATCACGATCTTCACTTCTATCACCAGTATCACGTACAGCACGAACAGCAGCCCGTGGGCCATGCCCACCTGTCTCGTCATGCCGGGCATGTCCGCAAAATATTTCAGCGGCATGGCGATGAACAGCAGCACGAGAAATGAGAGACCTTCCAGCAGGGCGATGATCTTCAGTCTTTTGATAGCGGGTGCGGGATTTTTTTCCATGACGCAATTTTACGGCGCAAATCCTTCCCGGGAAATGATCCTTGTCAGGGTTTCTGCGGATCGCGGCGGAAAATGCGTTACGCCTGCGGGACAAGCGGCTGCCGGGCAGGAAATGTGATATTCATTCACCTGTACCCTTTCGCCTGCAAATGGAACAGCTCGGCATAACGGCCGTTTTTAGCGAGCAGTTACTCGTGGCTGCCGATATCGATCAGCTCGCCTTTTTCCAGCACCAGGATGCGGTCGGCCATGCGCACGGTGGAAAAACGGTGCGATATCAGCACGGCGGACCTGTCTTTCGTAAGATCGGCAAAGCGCAGGAACACTTCGTATTCCGCCCGCGCGTCCAGCGCGGCAGTGGGTTCGTCCAGAATCAGCAGCTGCGCGTTTTTCATATACGCGCGGGCCAGCGCGATTTTCTGCCACTCGCCGCCGGAGAGCTCCACGCCGTTGTTGAAGCGCCTGCCGAGCATCTGCTCGTAGCGGCCGGGCAGGCGTTCGGAAAGCGCGTCCGCCATGCTTTTTTGCGCGGCATTTTCGATCATCGCCGTATTGCCGATCTCCATGATATTGCCCACGGCGATGTTCTGGCTGAACGTCATCTGGTAACGCTGGAAGTCTTGGAAAATAACGCCTACCTGCATTCTCAGCTCGGCAAGATCGTACTCGCGTAGGTCGTAGCCATCGAGCAAAATGCGTCCTTCGGTGGGATCGTACAATCGCGCGAGCAGCTTTACCAACGTGGTTTTCCCGGCGCCGTTCTCTCCCACCAGCGCCAGCTTTTCACCGGCATGCAGCGTAAAGTTGAGATGCCGGTTGGCCCAGCGTTCCGCATGCAGATATTTAAACCCTACATTCTCGAACGTAAACCCTTCGCGGATCGGTTTGGGAAAAGGGCGCGCCTTTGCAGGCTGCGTGATGCGCGGGGATATTTCAAAAAACTCGAACAGGTCACGCAAATAAATGGCGCCCTGCGTAACGCTGGTAAACCGCATGAGCACGCCTTCCAGCAGACCGCGCAGCTGGCGGAATGAACCGCCGAGAAAGGCCAGGTCCCCAATGGACAGCTGCCCCTGCACCGTACGCAGGATGATGATGACGTAAGCCGCGTAATACCCCGCGCTGCCGATCACGGCGAACAGCACGGCCCAGATATTATACCGGATGGAGAGATCGCGTTTGTCCTTATAAAATTTGTCGGCCAGCCGCCGGAACCTTTCCACGAGGTAATCGCTGAGGTTGAAGATCTTTACTTCCTTCACGGACTCGTCGCTGGCGCCGAGAAAACGGATGTAATCCAACTCCCGCCTGTCCGACGTCTGGCCCCAGGCCAATGCGTAGAATTTGTCGTTGAAATGCGTTTCCGACAAAAACGCGGGGATCACCGCCACCAGCAGCAGCAGGAGGAGCCAGGGGCTGAACGTAAGCAGACCGGCGGAGAGAAAGATCATCGTCACCACGTCCTGCACCTGCGTAAGCACCTGGCCGAGCAGCACGGTGCGCCCGGCGGTTTGCTGGCGGGCCCTTTCGAGCTTGTCGTAAAAAGTGGAATCTTCAAACTGGTCGAGGTCGAGCGTGGCGGCGTGGCGCATGATGCGCACGGAGGTATGGTTGGCCACCTGTTCGCCGAGCATGCTGTCCAGCAAAGAAATGGCGCGGCCGAGGGCGCCGGAAGCGATCACCAGCGCAAATTCCAGCGCTACGAGCTCCCAGAGGTACTGGTAGGAAAGATCGCCTTTTTGCTGCGTCATTCGCACCACTTCGTCGATGATGAGCTTGCTTACGTACAGGAGCCCTAATGGTGTTGCGGACTGCGCACCGCGCAGCAGGATGTTGGAAACGGCCAGCCAGGGGCTGGTTTGCCATACCAATTTAAAAAATGCGGGCAGGTTGCGGAGCGCGGCCATCCTTTCCCTGAAGCTCAGGTCGGGTTCGCCGGGTTTCCTGCCGGGTCTTCTCATACTCATATTGATGATGAAGATACAGAATGTCGGGCTGATGCGGACAATGCCGGCGACCAGGGTAAAAACCATGCGTACGCTGAAGCGCGGAGTGCCGCAGCCGGGCGATGCGCAAAAATGTTATTCCGCAATAATCACCTTCACTCCTCTTTCCGTCAGCATTTTCACGGTTTCCGGGGAAATGTGGCTGTCCGTAATGATATAATCCACCTGTTCGAGGCTGCAGATGCGGCCGATGCCGCGGCGGTCGAACTTGGAGCTGTCCGCCATTACCACTACGGTTTGCGCGAGGCTGATCATTTTCATGTTGAGGCTGGCTTCCGCGAGGTTGGTGATGGAAAGGCCAAATTCGGGATCGATGCCATCGACGCCTACGAACAATACGCCGCAGGAAATATCGTCGAGCAAACGTTCCGCGAAAGAGCCCGCGGCGGCGGATGAGCTTTGATGAATGAGACCGCCGATCTGGAGCACGTCGATATGCGGGCGGTTGCAAAGTTCCAGCGCCACTTTCAGCGCCGGGGTAATTACAGTGAGGTGTTTATTGGGATGCAGCTCTCTCGTCAATTCAAAAACGGTGGTGCCGGAACCGATAATAATGGAATCGTTGTGCCCGATCAGCTCCACGGCCGCTTTCGCGATCCGTTTCTTTTCGTCCATTTTGATGAACTCCTTTTCATTGATGGGCCGCTCGATCGTATAGGGGTTCTGCGTGCTGCCGCCGCCTTTGGTGCGGTACAGCAGCTTTTTTTCTTCCAGCAGCTTCAGGTCTTTCCGGATAGTAACCCCGGATACCTGGAGGGAATCGCTCAGCTCCTGTATATCCACTTTACCGTTCTCCTGCAGCTTTTGCAATATCAATTGATGCCTTTCCGTAATATTCATGTGGAATTTTGCTTAACTTATGTTTAAATACCTTTATACTTTTCACCAAAAGTAAGGTTTTAAATCGGATGCTAAAAACCCGGCGGATTGAAATCCTTCCTTTAAGCCGCCTGAAAGGCAGGTTTAACACTAAATTAATTTTGACTTTATTTTAATTAAATTTTGTTTAATAAAGTTTAATTTCTACTTTTATTTCAGCTTCATTTCATTCCACGAATTAACACTTTTAACATGACCATCTTCGAAAAAGCAGGAATTCCACGCCAGTTATTATGGGGGTACATCGGCGTCATGATCTTCATGATGGGCGACGGTATTGAACAAGGCTGGCTTAGCCCTTACCTGGTGGATCACGGCATGACCGTGCAACAATCCGCAACATTATTTACCGTCTACGGCATCACCATCGCCATTTCCGCATGGTTCTCCGGCGTGCTGGCCGAGGGGCTCGGCGTAAAACGCACCATGGCCCTGGGTTTGCTGCTTTATTGTCTTGGCACCGTTGGTTTCGTGGGTTTCGGCATGCCTGAGCTGAACGTGCCCGTGATGCTGCTCACCTACGCCCTCCGCGGTTTCGGGTACCCGCTTTTTGCGTACACCTTCCTCGTATGGATCGCTTACGCCTCGCCGCAGCAGCAGCTCGGCCGCGCCGTGGGCTGGTTCTGGTTCGTGTTCACCGGCGGTCTCAACGTGCTCGGCGCTTATTATTCCAGCTGGGCTATTACGGAGTTCGGTCATCTTAATACCTTATGGACCTCGCTTTTCTGGGCATTGCTCGGCGCGGTTTTCGCGCTGCTGCTTAACCGCGGCCGCAGCAAATCTGAAAGCCGGTCTTCCGGCGGCTCCAAACTGCAGGAGCTGGTGAAAGGGCTTACCATTGTAAAAGAAGAACCAAAGGTGTTGCTCGGCGGCATCGTGCGCATCATCAACACCACGGCGCAATTCGCCTTCCCCGTGTTCCTCCCGATGTACATGGCCCGCCACGGTTTTGAAACAACCGAATGGCTCACCATCTGGGGCACCATTTTCACCTCCAATATCATCTTCAACCTCATTTTTGGTTTTGTGGGCGATCGTTTTGGCTGGCGCAACACCATCATGTGGTTTGGCGGCGTGGGCTGCGCGGTCAGCACGCTGCTGTTTTATTATTCCCCGCAGATCTGGGAGAACAGCTACTGGATGGTCATGAGCGCAGGCATCCTCTGGGGCGCGCTGCTGGCGGGTTACGTACCGCTTACCGCGCTGGTGCCTTCGCTGGTGAAAAAAGATAAAGGCGCGGCCATGGCGATCCTCAATCTCGGCGCGGGTTTGCCCGTATTCGTTGGCCCGGCCATCGTGGGTCTCTTTATCGGCGCCGTTGGCGAAGAAGGCGTGATCTGGATACTGGCCGTGCTGTACGTGATCAGCGCCGTCATCACCAAATTCATCACCCTGCCGGACAACGCCAAAACATTACATCACGCAACGCAATCAGCAGAAAATCTACAAACCATTTAGCATGAAAATATTGATCACTGCTCCTTACAACGAGAAGGGGATTAGGGAAATTGAACAACTGTTCGGAGAAGTCGTGTACAGGCCATGGAAGCCGCATGGCAGGGCTTATTATGAAGATGAGCTGATCGCATTGCTCGAAGAGACCGCCGCGGAAGCGCTGATCACGGAACACGATC
>JBQCFV010000122.1:0-13352 GCA_051958695.1 Chitinophaga sp.
CGCTGGCCGCAGCCGCCGCCTTCGGCGTTCAGCTCATCCGTCATCACGTATCTTATAAAACCGGTGGTAACGGCCTCTGCGGGTATCCTGCCGCCTTTGTCGCCGGCGAGGTCGCTAACGGTAACGGTGATGCCCGTTTCCGGCGTAGTGGAATAGAGTACGAACTGGGTATGTACTTTTTCGCCTTTCCAGGCTTTGGTATTCCAGCTGTCGCGCAGCGAGCGGGATTCCGGCGCGAAGACCTTGTCGTAGCGAACGTCTGCGCTGCCGAAAGCGATGTTCATACCGGGTTTTACGCCGCTCCACGCAGCATGGTCAACGGTGCGCGGGTCTTTCAGCTCTTTGTAATCGGCGGATGGGCCGTGCTGCGCATATAATGTCAGGGTAAGCGCCAGGGACAGCCCCGTGGCAGAGAGGTGTTTTAGCATAACGAGTAGCATGTTTGGAAACACACAATATAGCATCTATTGCGCGTTCCTGCAACCCGCTTATTCGATATCGTAGCGGTAGCGGTCCTGCACGCGTTTCAGCTGCAGGTTGGTGACGGGCGCCACCACCAGCGGGAATTTTTCGATGGTCACAGAGCTGGAATCGAGGCCGAAACCGCGTTCTTCAGACAGCCCGATCTTTTTCAGCATAAAATACAACCGCATAATGAGGCGCTCGTGCAGCGGCAGATCGTTGTCGTGAGAAAGGAATTTCTCCATCACGATAAACTGGAAATCGCCCACCACGTTGTTTTTGCTGAGGGATTCATAACGGCTGGTGATGTTCACTTCCTTATTGCGCACCATGTCTTCCACCACCATCCTGTACATGAGGTTGATACGCTGCTCCACCTTAAAGCCCAGCCTGAATTCCACCCTGATCACTTCATTCGGGATAATGGTCTGCACGGAGTATTCGCTCATATAAGGCTCGTCCACCACGTCCACATGCACGAACCAGTAAATATCGGCGCGTTTGGGTTTTTTGTTGAGAACGGAGTAGATGATCTTATGCTCTATTTCTTTCGGATTGTCCGCGCTGCTCATATATACGAGGTGCGTGGCGTATTTCGGTATGGACGTGTCGTTGCTCAGCTCCTGCAGGATGGGCAGGTAATCTTCCAGCCGTACGAACTCCACATAACGGTTCTTGATCTTGCGGCTGCGGAACCAGGCGTACATCACGAGGAAGAGTCCGCCGGCCACGACCACCGTTACATAACCACCATGGGTAAATTTTACGAGGTTGGCTAGCAGAAACGAGAACTCGATAGAGAGATATACGGCCAGGTAAATGGCGATATAGGCGAGGTTTACGCGCCGGGTATACAGATAAAAAGCGAACAGGCAGGAGGTCATCAGCATGCAAATGGTGATAGACAGTCCATACGCCGCTTCCATAGCCGACGATTCCTTAAACAGCAGTACGATGGCCGCGCAGCCTACGAACAGCAGCAGGTTAATGCCGGGGATAAACAACTGTCCGCGAAGCTCCGTGGGATAATTGATCTTGAGCTTGGGCCAGAGATTAAGCCGCATGGCCTCGGAAATGAGGGTAAAAGACCCGGAGATCAGCGCCTGGCTGGCGATCACGGATGCGGTGGTAGCGATCAGCACGCCGAATATCACGAACCATTCGGGCATGATGAGGAAAAACGGGTTTTCGCCGTTCAGCGTTTTGCCCGTTTGCGTAAGCAGCCACGCCCCCTGACCGAGATAATTGAGAATAAGCGCGGCTTTCACGTATATCCAGGACACACGGATGTTTCCGCGGCCTACATGCCCAAGGTCCGAATAGAGGGCCTCCGCCCCCGTGGTACAGAGAAAGACCGCCCCCAGCAGCAGGAATCCGTGCGGGTACAGTACGAGCAGCTTTACGCCGTAATACGGGTTAAATGCCTTTAGTACGGACAGGTCATCCGCAATATGCGTGACCCCCAGAATGGCGAGCATACTGAACCAAATGACCATAATAGGCCCGAACATCTTGCCGATGGACATGGTGCCGAACTGCTGCATAAAAAACAGCAGTGAGATGATCATCAGTACGATCTTGACGATCGTCCAGGTACCGAGGTCCTTGAATACGGGTAGCGTACGCAAACCTTCCACGGCCGAGGTGACCGTGATGGGGGGCGTAATGATGCCGTCAGCGAGCAACGCGGCGCCGCCGATCATACCAAAAATGACCGTCCATCTGCCATGCCGCCGCACGAGGGCGTAAAGTGAGAAGATCCCGCCTTCACCTTTATTATCTGCTTTCAGCGTGAGGATCACATATTTGACGGTGGTCTGAAGGGTGAGTGTCCAGATGATGCAGGAAATACCACCGATAACCAGCAGCTCGCTGATCTCGTTAGTTCCAACAATGGCTTTGAACACGTAAAGCGGAGAGGTACCGATATCGCCGTAGATGATACCCAACGCCACAATCAGACCGGCCAGGGTAGCTTTATTGAAGTCTTTTACCACGCTAGAAACAATATAAGTTTAAGGCTGGTCAAATTTAGTGATAATTCATCAGGAATTGCAAGTGTAAAAAACGCGTTAATCTATAAACGGGTAATTGGGGGTGTGGGTTCAATCGGAAGGGATAATTTTGAAAGAAAAGCCGAAAAAGAGGACAGGCTGCTCAAATGAGCAGCCTGTCCGGTTATTTTACCGTGGTTGTCCGGTGTCTGTATTAGTTGGCGGGAGCCAGGTCTACAGTAGAGGATTCACCAGGAGTGTTTTGTTTGATGAAGCGGCCGCGGTCGATACCTTGTTTTTCAGCCAGGTAGTCGATCACTGCATCCACACGGCGAGAGCTGAGGTCTACACCGCCTTTCTTGCCTTTGGCACCAGCGTGGCCAGTAACCAGGATGTTGCAGGAAGGATTGCTGCGGAGGGTAGCGGCTACGCTGCCCAGGATAGCTTCGTTGTCAGAAGAGATTCTGGTAGAAGAACCTTTAAACGCAACGCTGGGGAATACCAAGCCGGCGCAAGGAGTCTGCTGAACCATGTTTTTGCAGCACTCAGGATCCGGGCATTTACCTACGCCGTCAGCGTCAACGGGCTGGCAATATGTCGGGGTGATGAGCTGTTTGTCTTTGTAGTCGGGAACACCGTCACCGTCTGTATCTTTAGCTACACCGTGAGAATCAACAGGTGCACCTGCAGGGGTGTTGGGTTCGCGGTCGAACTGGTCGGTAACACCGTCGCCGTCAGCATCGGGGAGAACAGGGGTCGGCAGTTTCATGCGACGGGGGCTGTTCAGCTCGTTGTAGGCGAAATCCAGCGGGTTAACCCACCAGAGGGGTTCTACGCGTTTGTTCGGGTTGCCGAGGTTGAAGTTCAGGCGAAGGCTGGTGTAAGAGAAGAAGTCCTGGGACTTGTCGTACGCACCGGCGGTGTAACCGTCCAGATAATCGTCGAAGGGCAGGGTCAGTTTTTCTTCAACACCGATGTTGAAACGCTTAGACACTTTGAAAGCGATACCAGTACCGAGTTCAGCAGCGTGACGGAGCAACTGGTTGTCGTCGTTACGGCCGATCTGGATACGGTTGCCCTGAGCGGGAGCGTTGTTTTCGTATTCGCGATCATAAAAATCTTTCAGGTTGTCGCGGATGTCTTTCTTTTTGCCGCTGAAATCAGCGCTATATGCACCGTAGCCTGCGGAGCCGGCCATTGCGTCAACGTCTACGTCGGCCGCCATGATACCGTAACCGGCAAATACATACCAGTTAACTTTAGGCTGCGCTTTGTAGAACAGGATGTTGCTCAGGGAAGCAATCACGTCCAAAGACAGCTGGTGAGTAGCGGTTTTGAAGTTCGGAACGATCATGCCGCCGTTGTTGGCTGCAGTTGCATTCCAGGGGCCACCCATAGTATTGGGTTTCAGCTGATAATCCAGACCGTAGTCGAAAGAGCCGGTATATTCACCTCTGATGGAGAAAGTATGACCGATAGCTTTTCTCAGGGAGATACCGCCACCAAAACCGGGCAGAGCGGCCACATCACCTTTGATGAAGTGATAACCACCGTGGAAACCAAGTTCCCACATGTTACGGGGTTTAGCGGGGTAGTCGGATTGGTTGTTCCTGAAGCTGTTAAATTGCGCCATATTTTTTGCCGAAACTTTGGAAGAGTCCAGGGCATCATATGTGGGTTTAACCTGCGCAAAACCAGGAGATGCTGCCAGAAGAGTCATTGCACCTGCCAGTAGTAAGTACTTTTTGCTTGCCATAATTGTTTTTTTATTTAAAAACTGTTAAAGATTTTACAATTAACGCGTTTTTTACCAAGCAAAGGTAAAAATCCTAAATGAATATACAAATTTTTATTGCGATTTTATTTGTATTGATAACTGTCTCAAAATTAGCCTCTAATTTAAAGAACATCCAACTAACGTATACAAATTCGGGGCCAATTTTACAAAATGTCCTATTTTCGGCCTAGCTTAGCAAACCTTTTTATTTAATACATGGAGGAAATTAAACTACTGATCGGGAAGGAATTACAGGATTTCGAAGGAAAGTTTGCAGACGCGGTGAAGAGCCATGTTCCTCTCCTGGACCGGATCATGCATTATATCGTAAAAAGGAAAGGCAAGCAGATCAGGCCCATGTTCGTGCTGCTTTCCGCCCGTTTATTCTCCGGCAGCATCAACGAAAATACCTACCGCGCCGCCGCCCTTGTGGAACTTTTACACACCGCTACCCTCGTGCATGACGATGTGGTGGACGATTCCCTCGAACGCCGTGGCTTTTTTTCCATTAACGCGCTTTGGAAAAACAAAATAGCCGTGCTGGTAGGCGATTATCTCCTTTCCAAAGGCCTCCTGCTCAGTATCAGCAATAACGATTTCCGCACCCTCGAAATACTCTCCCGCGCCGTGAAAGAAATGAGCGAGGGCGAACTGCTCCAGATCGAAAAAACCCGCAAGCTGGACATCAAAGAAGACATCTATTTCGAGATCATACGCCGCAAAACCGCTTCCCTCCTCGCCTCCGCCTGCGCCGCCGGCGCCTGGAGCACCACCGCCGACGAGATACTCACCGAAAAAATGCGCCTCTTCGGCGAAAAGGTCGGCATCGCCTTCCAGATCAAAGACGACCTCTTCGACTATGGTACCGCCAATATCGGCAAACCCACCGGGATCGATATCCGGGAGAAAAAAATGACCCTTCCCCTCATCTACACCCTGCAGCATAGCAGCAAGGAACAACGCCGGCATATCATAAATATAGTAAAAAATTATAATAAAGATAAAGACAAAGTCAACGAAGTGATCGCCCTCGTAAAAGAAAACGGCGGCATCGAATATGCGCAGCAGAAAATGATGCAATACCGCGACGAAGCCCTCACCATTCTGCATGAATTGCCCGAAAGCGACGTCAGGAACGGGCTCGAATCGCTCGTGAGATTTACCACCGACCGGAAGTTTTAAGATATTCCCTCCACGTTTCGGAGAATTTCCCGCTTTTAGCGTAAATACGCCAATCATCCTTATATTACAACTGATACAGAACCAACAACGGAATTTATTCCTGCCAATAACATTGCATGCAGAAACGCTGGACAGTAAAAAAATATCAACCAAACGAGGAGCAGCAGCTTCAGTCAGCTTTGAAAATACATCCCATCCTATGCCGCCTGCTGGTGCAAAGAGGTATTACAAAGTATGAAGAGGCCCGGCATTTTTTCCGCCCGTCGCTGGACGACCTGCACGATCCCTGGATCATGAAGGATATGGACAAAGCCGTCTCGCGGCTCGAAGAAGCCTTTTTCAGGCAGGAAAAGATCCTGATCTATGGTGACTATGACGTGGACGGCACTACCGCCGTGGCCACCGTGTACGGCTTTCTCGAGTCCATGTATCCCAATATCGAATTTTATATCCCGCACCGCTACCGCGAAGGCTACGGCATTTCCATGCAAGGCATCGAGTATGCCAGGGACAACGATATAAGCCTCGTCATCGCGCTGGACTGCGGTATTAAATCCATCGAACATATTACGCTCGCCAAATCGTTCGGCATCGATTTTGTCATCTGCGACCATCACCTGCCCGACGCGGAACTGCCGCCCGCAGCGGCCATCCTCAATCCAAAGCAGGACGGTTGCCCCTACCCTTACAAGGAGCTCAGCGGCTGCGGCATCGGCTTCAAATTTATCAGCGCGCTGGCGCAAAAAAAAGGCCGGCCGATGGAGGACGTTTACCGTTATCTCGACCTCGTAGCCACCATCATCGCGGCGGACATCGTGCCCATGACCGGTGAAAACCGCGTGCTGGCCTTTCATGGCATCCGGCAGGTGAACGAAGCGCCCAGTGCCGGCATCAAAGCATTGATCCAGCTCAGCAACCTGAAGGAAAAACTGACCACGTCCAACCTTGTGTTCGTGATCGCCCCGCGCGTAAACGCCGCCGGCCGCATGGACGATGCACGGAAGGCCGTGAATCTCTTTATTGAAAAGGATTTCGACAAAGCCTACGCTTTTGCCGAAATGCTGCATGGCGACAATATGGAACGAAAAGGTGTGGACATGAGCATTACCCAGGAAGCCGTCAGCATTATCCAGAATGATACGTCCCTGCATAGCCGCAAATCCACCGTGCTTTACCAGCCGCACTGGCACAAAGGCGTAGTGGGCATCGTGGCCAGCCGCCTGATCGACAAATATTATTACCGCCCCACCATCATACTCACACAAAGCAACGATAAAGTGGCCGGCTCCGCCCGGTCCGTATCAGGATTCAACGTATACGAAGCGATCCACCAGTGCAAGGACCTGCTGGAAAATTACGGCGGGCACTTCTATGCCGCCGGCATGACGATGAAACCCGAGAACGTGACCGCTTTCCAGGCAAAATTCGAGGAAGTGGTGGCCGCCACCATCAACCCTGAATTACTGATCCCGGAGATCGTGATCGATACGGAGATCAGCCTGGCGGACCTTACGCCGGCCTTCTACAACATCATGCGGCAATTCGAGCCGCTGGGGCCCGAAAATCTGCGACCCATTTTTCTCGCCAAAAACCTGGTGGATACGGGCTTTTCAAAAATCGTGAAGGAAGAGCATCTGAAGCTGTCCGTGAAACAGCGGAGCGGAGGATCTTTTTCGGGGATAGGATTTTTTATGGCCGACAAGTTCGAGCTCATCAGCCATAAAAAACCTTTTGATATGGTGTTTACCGTAGAAGAAAACGAATGGAACGGTACCGTTTCCCTTCAGCTGAAGGTGATCGATATCCGGGAGACGGGGGACTGAATTATTTCAGCGACTGCGCGCTCAACCAGGTGAACAGTGCAGGATCATTGTAGGCTTTCGTCCAGGCGTCGTGACCACCGGTGGGGTTTTCCGTGTATTTGATCAGCTTGCCGCCGCAGTTTTTGATGGCGTTCACCATGTTCCGCGATCCGGATACGTTCACCGTAGGATCGTCCGCATTATGAAAAGCCCATATCGGTTTGTCTTTCAATCCGCAGGCTTTCGCTACCGGCCCTTCTCCGCAGATAGGTACTGCCGCCGCAAACTTCGCCGGATTGGCAGCTATCCACTCCCAGCAACCGTAACCGCCCATGCTTAACCCTGTAATGTAAATCCGCTTGGTATCCACATTGTATTGTTTGAGGATGTCGTCGTATAACACATTCAGGCTCGGAACATTCCACCATGTGTCCGTCTTGCATTGCGGGGCGACCAGGATGTAGGGAAAGTTAGGGTCTTTTGCGGCAACACCGGCCAGTCCGGCCCTTTTCACCTTTTCAAGGTCGCTGGCGGTATTCCCTCTTTCACCAACGCCATGCAGGAAAATAATAACCGGCCAACGTTTGGTTTTCTCAGTATTATATGTTGCCGGAATTTGCAGCACATAGTCCGTCACCTCCTTCGGATTATTCACTTTACGGAAAGTAACCCCTGTTTGCTGGGGTTTAAATTCAGCGGTGTCCTTCGGCGGGTCAGGTGTTTCGGTTGGCTGTTCAGGTTCGGGAACAGTCGTCACCGGTTGCACGGTGGACGTTTTACCACATGCGGCCATTAGCATTACTATAGCGGCGCACACCATCATTTTGTACGTCATGATTTGAAGATATGGATTTTTTTAATTCGGTTTTTCAATGAATGCCTATTTGCAATGATTATACCAACTCCCCCATTTCAAGCCGTTGAAAACCAGCCACCAGCTTAATAAAAAAAATAATCTGTCAGAATTCCTTATATGCAATATCCTTGATAATTACAGGTCGTAAATAGCTTCAGCAGGGGCATTCACCGCAGGATCTTTCCTGCATTTTCTTTGTAAAAAAAAGCGGATAACCTTTTCAGGCTACCCGCTCCGGAAATATCTGCTCACGTTTATTTCTTCTCCATCAGCTCCACGCTCCGCTGTACAAACGCCGTAAGGTCGGCGCCGGTGAGGAGGTTTTGCGAAAGCAGCGCCAGGTCTGCCAGGTTACGCACTTGTTTTTCCTGCAGCGCGCCATCGCCTTCTTCGAGGATGTGCTGGTAGATCGGGTGGTTCGCGTTCACGGTCATGGTGATCTCGTCGGGCATGCCGGCGTACCAGCTGGCTGCTGAACCGCCCATGGCGGCCATGTCTTTCATCCTTCGCATCAGTTCGCCGCGGGTAACGATCACCGGCTGGTCCGCAGCGCCGAGACCTTTCAGCTCCACTTTGATATGCGGCAGGGCCAGCTGCTTGCCAAACAATTCTTTCAACCTGCCTTCCTGCTCTTCGCTCAGCACGCTCTGGGCGCTGGCTTCGTGGTCGATCAGGTTGTCCGGGATGTCGGCGTCCACGCGGGTGAACTGCACGTTTTCCCATTTCTGCTCCATGTGATTGATAAAACCAGCATCCACCATGGTTTCCAGCTTCACTACCTTAAAGCCTTTGGCGGTGGCGGCGGTTATGTAGCTGTCCTGCTGCACGGGATTGGTGGCGTACAGTATCACGAGCTTGTTTTCTTTATTGGTTTGCGATGCGGCCGTGGCGGCGCGATATTCTTCCAGCGTATAAAAAGTGCCGCCAGCGGCGTCTTCCAGCAGGTGAAACTTGTTCGCTTTGTCGAGGAACTTGTCTTCCGTCATCATGCCGTATTTCACGAACAGCGCAATGTGCTCCCATTTTTCTTCGAATGCCTTCCGGTCGGTGCGGAACATTTCATCGAGCTTGTCGGCCACTTTTTTAGTGATGTGCGCGTTGATCTTTTTTACGTTGGGATCGCCCTGGAGGTAGCTGCGGCTCACGTTCAGCGGGATGTCCGGCGAGTCGATCACGCCGTGCAGCAGCATGAGGAACTCCGGCACGATGTTCTTCACTTCGTCCGTTACGAACACCTGGTTGCTGTAGAGGCTGATCTTGTCTTTCTGTATCTCGTATGATTTGGTGATCTTCGGGAAGTAGAGGATGCCGGTCAGGTTGAAGGGGTAGTCCACGTTCAGGTGGATCCAGAACAGGGGCGGTTCCGCGAAGGGATACAGCTCCTTGTAAAAGTTCTGGTAATCTTCCGCCGTCAGCTCGCTGGGCTTTTTTACCCATGCGGGCGTGGTATTGTTGATCTGGACGTCCTGGAATTTGATGGGCACGGGCAGGAAGCGGCAGAACTTTTCGAGGATGGTGCGGATGCGGTGCTCGTCGAGAAATTCTTCGCTTTCTTCGTTGATATGCAGCACGATGTCCGTACCGCGTTCCGCCTTTTCGGTTTCTTCGAGCTGGTATTCGGGGCTGCCGTCGCATTCCCAGCGAACCGCGGCGGAGTCAGGTTTCCAGGATCTCGTGAATATTTCCACCTGGCTGCTTACCATGAAGGAAGAATAAAAACCGAGACCGAAATGCCCGATGATATTGGCGCCTTCGCCCTGGCCTTTGTATTTTTTCACAAACTCTTCGGCGCCGGAAAAGGCTACCTGGTTGATGTATTTATCCACTTCTTCGGCCGTCATGCCTACGCCGCGGTCGGAGATGGTAATCGTTTTTTTGTCTTTGTCGAGCGTGACCGTAATATCGGTGCTGCCGGTTTCGCCTTTAAATTCGCCTACGCTGGCAAGGGTTTTGAGTTTTTGCGTGGCGTCCACTGCATTGCTGACCAGTTCCCGGAGGAATATGTCGTGGTCGGAATACAGGAATTTCTTGATAATGGGGAAAATGTTCTCTGTTTGTACACGTATGGCACCTTTCTGCATATGATTATCAGTTTTAACGGGAAGATTGCTTTCAAAGGTTGTGCCATGGGCGGGAGGGCTGACAAGTTGACCGGGGGACTGAAATATCGACCAAATAACAAATTGAATATCAGTTCATTATCTTTAACGGGCCATATTCGCGCCCGGAAGGCCGAAAAAAAGCGGAAATTCGCGCCAGTAAAGCGGAAGAATCAGAAATTACCCCTATCTTTGCACTCCATTTTAATTTTTATTCAAAACAAACAAGGGAAAATTATGTCAAACTATGAATTGATGGTGATCTTTACCCCTGTGCTTTCTGAGGAAGACTACAAAGCTGCCCAGAAAAAATTCGCTGACCTGGTGAAAGACAATGGCGGCGAATTAGTGCACGAAAATCCCTGGGGTCTAAAATCACTGGCGTACCCAATCCAGAAAAAAACCACGGGCATGTACCTGGTTCTGGAGTTCAAGGCGCCATCCGACTTCAATGACAAGCTGAAGATCCAGCTGAACCGCGATGAAAATGTATTGCGTTACATGGTAACCAAACTGGACAAGCACGCCCAGGCGTACAATGCCAAGAAAAGGAATACCTACGATGCTGAACCTAAACCTGTAGAAGCTTAAAGTTATGGCAGTTAAACAAGAGATCAAGTACTTAACCGCGGTTAAGCAAGAGAAGCGCCAGAAAAAATACTGCCGCTTCAAGAAATTGGGTATCAAGTATGTAGATTACAAGGATGCCGAGTTTCTGAAAAAATTCCTGAACGATCAGGGTAAAATGCTGCCTCGCCGTATCACCGGCAACTCGCTGAAATTCCAGCGCAAGGTGGCTGAGGCTATCAAAAAAGCTCGTCAAATGGCTTTATTGCCTTATGTTACTGACCTTTTAAAGTAAGAAACAATGCAAGTAATCTTAATACAAGACGTAGATAACCTGGGCCAGAAGAATGAACTGGTGACCGTGAAGAACGGTTACGCCAGGAATTTCCTGATCCCTCAAAAGTTTGCCGTTGAAGCAAGCAATTCCAACCTGAAGCAACTGGATGAGCGTCTGAAAGTAGCGAAAGTGAAGGAAGAAAAAATGATGGCAGAGATCGCGAAAGTGGTGGAAGTGCTGAAAGCCGCCCCCGTGAAGATCGGCGCCAAAACCGGTACCTCCGGCAAAATCTTTGGTAGTGTTACCGGCGTTCAGATCGCCCGCGCTATCAAAGAACAGAAAGGTTATGAGATCGACCGACGCCGCATTCATATCGTTGGCGACGTGAAAGAGCTGGGCACTTACAAAGCGCGCCTCGATTTCGGCAAGGGTAATGAAACCGAGCTGGAATTTGAAGTAGTAGCCGAGTAATCCGCTCAGGGATATTTTTATAAAAGAGGGTGTACCAGACCGGTACGCCCTTTTTTGTTGATGCCGGTACCTACCGCCGAAGTGTGCGACGCAACGGCGGCCCGATCGCGGTTTGCCGCCGGGCTCCCCTTCCCCTCATTTTTTATAATTGACGTTGTGAGGAAGCTTGCGCAGTTACGACACCGCAACCATTACTCATACCGCAAAGCCACGATCGGATCAAGCCGGGAGGCCTTGATGGCGGGATAAATGCCCGATATCAGCCCCACCAGCGCACATAATCCTATACCCGCGCTGATCCATAACCACGGCACTACAAAGCTCGAGCCCAGTAGCAGCGACATCACGTTGCCGGCCATCATGCCTAATATAACGCCAAGCAAGCCGCCCATTACGCTGATAATGATCGCTTCAAATACGAACTGCTGTCGGATAGCGGGCACCGTGGCCCCCATCGCTTTATTGACGCCGATCTCGCGCGTGCGCTCTGCTACGGATACCAGCATGATGTTCATCAACCCGATAGCCGAGCCGAACAGCGTGATAAAACCGATGATAGCGGCGCCCGCGGTTACCGTGCCCAATTGTTTGAAAAGCAGTTCCGCGATACTGTCGCTGCGGGCGGCGTAAAAATTATTTTCTTCGCCGATGACCATTTTCCTGATCACGCGGAATACGCCGGTAGCCTCTCCCATCGCGGCTTCCACCTGCTTCACGTCTTCCACGTTCACATTGATCTGGTAGGAAGCCCAGGGGCGGTTGAATACTCTTCGCGTGCTCGTTACCGTAGTGATCGCCACATTGTCCGAGCTCATCATGCTGCTGCTTCCTTTTTTCTGCAGCAGCCCGATCACCTTGTAACGTACGTTGCCGATGCGGATATTGTCGTTGATCGCCCTTTCCGGATGATCGCCGAACAACGTTTTGGCCAGCTCGCTGCCCAATATGGCCACATTGCGGCCAGACTCCATATCCGCCTTGTTAAAGTTGCGGCCCATCGAAAGGTCGTAGTTATTAAGCGTGAGGTAATTTTCGTCCCCACCCACGACCTGTACGTTGGGATTCGTTTTTTTATCGTCTTTATACACGGTCATATTGCCGCCGGCCCTGAACGAAAGACCGACCATCGTGTTGGGAAACTCGAATCTTTCCTTAAAATCCATTGCTTCTTGGAAGGTGATCACTTTATTCTGGTTGGAGGTGCGGACCTTTTTCTTTTTGTTGCTGCTGCGGGTGGCATCATCACCGCCATGGCGCAGTCTGAATTCGCGGTTCCTGATAGTGAAACCGTTGGCCCCCATGCTGGAGAAGCTGCTGAAAATGGTGCCTTTGATGGCGTCAATCGCGGTGAGGATGCCCACCAAAGCCATGATGCCAAAGGCGATGATAAAGATGGTCAGCCCGGCCCGGAGGCGGTTGGCGCTGATGGAGCGCACGGCGAGGGAAAATGAGTCTCTTAATCGCATAACAACGGTTAGTATAAAGTTAACGGATTTCCCTTATCAAAACCAGCTTTCCGGATGAACGGCGGGGCATAAAAAAAGCGGCATAACTGGGGAAGTTATGCCGCTTGATCAGTTTATATCTTGCATCAGAGCCACTGCAGCAGCAGGCCCGGGAATGCACCCAGGGCGACCACAACGGCCACGGCCAGCAGCAGCGCCGCTTTGAAGCCGCCGGTAACGGGCAGGGTGTCTGCTTCGCCGGTTTTAAAGTAGATGGCGATGATGACGCGGAAATAATAATAAGCGCTGATAGCGGCGCAAAGCACGCCGAGTATCACCAGCCACAACAGGCCGCCGGCCTGCACCGCGGCGCTCAGCACAAAATATTTCGCGAAAAAGCCCGCCGTGAGCGGAATACCC
>JBQCFV010000123.1:0-17026 GCA_051958695.1 Chitinophaga sp.
CCGCTGGAAGCAGGTCTCGGCTGGATCACCAAGTTCACCAAAGACTTCACCTCCCGCGCCATCTTCGAAAAACAGAAGGCCGAAGGTCCGGCGCAGAAGCTGGTGGGCTTTGAGATGGTCGACAAAGGCATTCCCCGCCACGATTACGAGATAAAGGACGCGGCCGGCAATACCATCGGCAGGGTGACCTCCGGCACGCAATCGCCCTCGTTGCAGAAGGCCATCGGGCTGGGATATGTAAAAACAGCCTTTGCAAGCCTCGATTCTGAGATATATATTGCAGTGCGAGACAAGCTCCTGAAAGCAAAAGTGGTGAAAGTGCCTTTCCTCGGGTAAGCCGGGGAAGCAATTTTACAGGATCAGCAGCGTTATTGAAGCCGATTTTTAGCCATTATTCACGACCATATCTTTAAAGTATCACTGCTATGCCGCTTATTCATCTGACCACTGTTATTCATGCGCCCCTGCCCCGGGTATTCGACCTGAGCAGGAGCATCACGCTGCACAAACGCAGCATGGAACATTTACAGGAAGAAGCCGTAAAAGGCCGCACCAGTGGTTTGATAGATTATGATGAAACGGTTACCTGGCGCGCGAAACATCTCCGCAAAATGCGCGAGCTCACCGTGCGGATCACCGCCATGCAAAAACCGCAGTACTTTTGCGACGAAATGGAGAAAGGGGACTTTTCTTTTATGAAGCACGAGCACTTTTTCCGCGAGATCGACAACGGTACCGTAATGATCGATATTATGGAATTTGGCGCGCCTTACGGCAGAGTTGGCAGGTGGTTTGAGAAGCTATACCTGAGAAAATATATGAAACGGCTGTTGCTGCTGCGCAACAGGATCATCAAGGAATACGCGGAATCCGAAAAGTGGCGCGTGATCCTCGATTAAAAAACAAAAAAGAATGACCGAGAATACCAAACCAAGGCTGGAAGTATGTTTATCCCCGGCGCTCCTTCACCTGTACGACGTAAAGAACAGCATCGTCGTGATCATTGACGTACTGCGCGCTACCTCCACGATTTGCGCGGCCCTCTACAACGGCGCCGCCAAAGTGATACCCGTGGCTACCGTGGAAGAATGCGTGAGCATCGGCCGGCAGCTGAACGCCATTACGGCCGGCGAAAGGGACGGCAAGATCGCGGACGGGCTGCTGCATGGCAATTCCCCCTTCGAATACCCGGAAGAATTTATCGGCGGCAAAGTGCTGGTGCTCACCACCACCAACGGCACGAAGCTGCTGCATATGGCGAAAGACGCGGTGCAGATCATCACCGGTTCCTTCCCCAACATTTCCTCCGTTTGCGAATACCTCATTTCGCAGGGGCAGAACGTGATACTCGGCTGCGCCGCCTGGAAAGACCGTGTGAACATGGAAGACACCCTGTTCGCCGGCGCCGTGGTGAGCCGCATCCGCGAACATTTCGATGTGAACTGCGATTCCGCGCTTGCAGCTGAAACGCTTTACCAGAGCGCGAAAGACGATCTTTTCGGCTTCATGAAAAAAGCCAGCCATTACCAGCGCCTGGCCCGCTACGGCCTGGAGGAAGATATCCGCTTCTGCCTCACGCCCGACGGCGCCAACGTGCTGCCGCTGCTGCGCAACGGCGAGCTGGTGAAAGAGAAATAGCATGTGATCTCCCGCGGGACTTTGCGAAAATAATCAGGGCTGACCGGTGTACCCGGCCAGCCCTTTTTGATTGGTTTTTTTGATATTTTTTATGCCAGATTGTGCTTCCTCGCGCGCAGGATGCTGTCGATGGAATACGCGCCGCTGCCGTGCAGGATAAAGAAGATCATGATCAGCAGCATGGTGAAAGGAGCGTACCAGTCGATAATACCCGTGCCGGTAGCGCCTTTCAGGATGGTGGCCATGATCATCGTAAAGCCCAGGAAAGCGGCGGCAGGACGGGTAAAAAGCCCCAGCACCAGCAGCAGGCCGCCGGTAAATTCGGCCAGCGTGGCCATCAGGCCCCAGAATACCGGCCAGGCGGAAATGCCCACGAACTGCATGGCGCTGCCTACGCCGTTCCACACCTGTTCCCCGCCGGCGATCTTCTGCCAGCCGAATACGAAGAATAATATGCCGACTCCTGCGCGGAGAATAAAAAGTCCCAGGTTTTTTGTTTTTGTGTTCTCAAGAAGTGTGTTGTTTCCCATAGAAAAATTTTATACAAAATTACCCTCATATACCCCCCTTGCCCAATGGATAATTTTTTGTTTGAGTTGCACATTTTTTCGCCAGAGCCCCCCTGAACGTGCTATTCCTTCCCTTCCGCACGCGCTATATGAATTTTTATGCTTACTTTTGTGGATTGCCTTTTCATGAGCCGATTTTTAGAAGATTTGAGAAAAAAGACCAGTGAAAGTACGATGGATCAAGGCCGGAGCATTTTGTTTCAATAACCCTTGGCTCATGCAAAAGAAGGTAATTACAGGAAAAGCATGTCGCTGCCCCATTTATTAAAATATGTATACAACAACGGAACCGACGAGGTGATCCGGCGGGGAAAACGCATCTTCGCAACCGGCGGCGTAGAGCTGCTGGAAGGCGATCCCGTGCTCCGTTCCGCCTCTTTCCGCGTGAAAAGCGACACGCACGCCAATTATTACAAAGTTACCATCAACAAATACCACGAGCCGGCCACCATGAGCGTGCGCTGCCAATGCCCCTACAATCTGGGCGACATTTGCAGGCACGAGGCCGCCGCGCTCTTCCAGCTGCAGGAAATGCTGGACCGCAATCATTTCGAGTCATACGAAACGCAGTACGACCAGCAGCATACGCTGATAAAAATGAAGTCCATCGATCTGAAAACGATCAAGCTGCTCACTTCCAGCACCATCATGGCGGAAGCCGAACGCATCCTGCGCAAAACGCAGGCCGTGATCAAATCCGCCAAAGACGAAAAAGTGGAAGCGGAGCTGCGGCACGAAGGGAAAAAATATCCCCTCATCCTGCAGCGCAACGAAGAACGGAACTTCGATACCCATTGTACCTGCGACGAGCACGAGCACCCGCTTTGCGTGCATAAGACCGCGCTGTTCCTGCAATTGCTGCACGCCCACGGCCCGTTCTATTTCGACACGCTCCGCAACTGGGACAAGGAAAAGAACAAGCTCCTTTCCTCCTACGGTTATTCCCTCAGCGACGACCTGAACGGCAAGTTCGCGTTCTCCTATATGAACGGCAAGCCTTTCCTCCGCGTGCTGGACCCCAGCATCAAAAAGGTGGAAGCGCCCGTGAACGCCCAGCCCGAACCGGTCGCCGAAGAAACGATCACGGCTACACGCCGCCTCGGCGGAGTGCTCAACGCCAACGACACGCTGTTCCCCTACTTCCAGGCGGAGCTGGTCAGCGGCGAGGCCAACGAAGAAGAAACCGAGTTCGTAACCCTCGTGAACCGGCTCGACCTTACCAAATACGTGGACTTTTACCAGTTCAAGGAAAAAGACCGCGACCTGATCACGCCCATCCGCAAGCTGCAGCATACCGAAGTCAGCAAGTTCCTCAATAAAAACTCGCCCTTCGCCGGTATCTGGGAAAACATCATGCATGAGAACGAGGACGGTCTGCCCCAGGAAACCATGGAGCTGATCGTGGACTACCTGCATCCCAAGCTGATGAAGCTGATGCCCCTGCTGGCCGAGCACCGCCTCGTGTTCCTGCTGCGCGACGGGCAGCCGTTCAAAACCAAGAACCTCCAGCTGGTACAGGTGGATACCGACCCGTTGAAGCCGTATTTCAAAGCGGACCAGGTGGACGGTCATGTCGAAGTGACCGCCTGGGTAGACATCGACGGGGAGCCCGTGAACGTGTCCGCCAACCAGTGGGCCAGCCCCATGCTGTTCCTGTACAACGGCGCCATTTATACATTCACCAACGCGCAGGACAGCATCAGCATCATGCGCTACCAGCAGATGCACGCCATGAAAGTGCCCAACAGCGAATGGCAGGACTTTCTCAAAGACGTGATGCTGCCGCTTGGTAAAAATTACGCCGTACAATTCGACAACGGGCTGCTGGCCGAGGTGGACGACATCGTGCCCGAAACCCGCGTGTACCTGAAAGAAATGGGCGAAACCTTCGTGATACAGCCGGGCTTCGCCTATCACGGCCACGAAGTGGAATGGAACGAAGAAACGCGCATCACCGTGCAGGAAGGCAGCAAAGTGCTGGTGATACACCGCAACAAGGAAGCGGAAAACGCTTTCGTGGCGCAGCTGCGCACGCTGCACACCAACTTTACGCATCTCAACAACTATAATTATTTCTATCTCCGCTCCAAGGAAGCGCTGAAGAACAACTGGTTCTTCCTGTTCTTTGACGCGCTGAAAGAAATGGACGTTCGCGTATTCGGCTTCGAGCAGCTGCGCAACTTCCGTTTTAATCCGCAAAAACCCGTTACCAACCTGCAGATCAGCTCCGGCATCGACTGGTTCGACGCGCAGGTGGAAGTGGTGTACGGCGATCAGAAAGTTGGCATCCGCGACATCAAACGCGCACTGGCCAACAAGCAGAATTACGTGCAGCTGGCGGACGGCACGCTGGGCCTGCTGCCGGAAGAATGGCTGAAAAAATATTCCCTCCTTTTCAAAATAGGCGAGGAAAAAGATAAAGGCGCCGGGCTGAAGCTCAGCAAATACAACTTCTCCGTGATCGACGAGCTGTACGAGTTTATCGACGACGACCGCATCCTCGTGGAGCTGGACGAAAAGCGCCGCAAACTGCTGCAGTTCGACGAGATCAGGAACGTGCCGCTGCCCGGCAATGTGAACGCGTTGCTGCGGCCCTACCAGGAAAGCGGTTTCCAATGGCTCAATTATCTCGACGAAGTGAAGTGGGGCGGCATCCTGGCGGACGATATGGGTCTGGGTAAAACCGTGCAGGCGCTCACTTTCATCCAGCATTACAAAAACGAGCACGACCAATGCACCATGCTGGTGGTTTGCCCCACCACGCTGATCTATAACTGGGAGAACGAGATCAAAAAATTCACCCCCGGCATTTCCTATCATATCCATCACGGCCCTGCGAGGCTGCGGATACCGGAAGCGCTGCAAAATAACGACATCATCATCACCACTTACGGCACCCTGCGCAGCGATGTGCAGCTGCTGATGAAGATCGATTTCGATTACGTGATACTCGACGAAAGCCAGGCCATCAAGAACCCGCAAAGCAAGGTCACGAAGGCCGCGCAGCTGCTCAATACCCGCAACCGTATTGCGCTCAGCGGTACGCCGATGCAGAACAACACGTTCGACATCTACGCGCAGATGAACTTCCTGAACCCGGGCATGCTCGGCAGCGTGGACTTCTTCCGCAACGAATTTGCCACGCCCATCGACAAGTTCCAGGACGAGGAAAGAAAAGAGCATCTCAAAAAGCTCATCTATCCCTTCATCCTGCGCCGCACCAAAGAGCAGGTGGCCAAAGACCTCCCGGAAAAGATCGAGACCGTGATATTCTGCGAAATGGACCCCGAGCAGCGGCATATCTACGACGCGTACCGCAATACGTACCGCTCGAAAATACTCGGCGTGATCGAGGACCAGGGCATGGAACGCAGCCAGCTCACCATCCTGCAGGGCCTCATGAAGCTCCGCCAGATCTGCGATTCGCCCGCCATCCTCAACGAAACGGAAAAATATCCCAACCACTCCGTAAAGCTGCACGAGCTGACGCGCGAAATTTCAGAAAACATCGGCAATCACAAAGTGCTTGTGTTCAGCCAGTTCCTCGGCATGCTCGGCCTCATTCGCGACCGGCTGGCGCATATGAAGATCAGCTACGAATACTTCGACGGCAGCACCAGCACCATGGACCGCGAAAAAGCGATCCAGAATTTCCAGCAGAACGACGACTGCCGCGTGTTCCTTATCTCCCTCAAAGCGGGCGGCGTGGGCCTCAACCTCACCGCCGCGGATTACGTGTACATCGTGGATCCCTGGTGGAGCCCCGCCGTGGAGCAGCAGGCCATCGACCGTACGCACCGTATCGGGCAAACGAAGAACATCTTCGCTTACCGCATGATCTGTAAAGACACGGTGGAGGAAAAGATCCTGGAATTGCAGGAACGCAAAAAGTCGCTGGTAAAGGATATTATCGCGGACGATAACGGGTTCATCAAAAAGCTCACCAAGGAAGACGTACTGTATCTCTTCAGCTGATGAGCTTGTAACCCACGCCGCGGATATTCACGATCTGTATCTTCGGGTCTTCTTTCAGGTACCTTCTTAATTTGGTAATGAACACGTCCATGCTGCGGGCGTTGAAAAAATTGTCATCGCCCCAAAGCTCCTGCAGTACTGCTTTCCGTTCCATCACCCGGTTTTTATGCTGACATAAGCGCATGAGCACTTCCGCTTCGCGGTGGCTGAGAAACTCCGCGTGATCGTTGCGCGTGAGGGTTTGTTTGGTATAATCAAAAACATACTGGCCGATCTGCACGGTTTCGCGCAGAGGCTGCGGAGCTTGCTGGAAACGGCCGAGCAGCGCGCGGATGCGCACGATCAGCTCGTCCATGCTGAAAGGTTTTTTGAGATAATCGTTGCCGCCCGTTTCGAAACCTTTGATCACGTCCGCCGTTTGCGATTTGGCGGTGAGGAAGATGATGGGCGTTTGTTTGTCCGCCTTTCGCACCTCTTCTGCAAAGCTGAACCCGTCCATGTTCGGCATCATAATATCCAGCACGATCACATCCGGCCGTTTTTCGCGGTACACCCGCAGGCCCTCGTGGCCGTCCGCGGCGCAAAGCATATCGAAGCCGCGTGTTTCCAGGCTGTCTTTCACGATCTGGGCCAGCTGCCATTCATCTTCTATCAGCAATACGCGTGGGTTCATATGTTCAAGTTAAAGGAATTCGCCGTTTCATACGTTCAGGTCAAAGGAATTTCCAGCACAAATTCGCTGCCTTTGTCCGGCTCGCTTTTCACCCATACCTGCCCGCCGTGTTTCTCCACGATCTTTTTCACATAGCTCAGCCCCAGCCCGAAACCCTTTACGTTATGAAGGTTGCCGGTGGGCACGCGGAAAAATTTCTCGAAGATGTTCGACTGGTAAGCGCCGGGTATGCCGATGCCATTGTCTTTCACGCTGATCTTCAGCCGTTGCTGCTGGCGGGTAACCATAATGCTCACCTGCACCGGCTCCGGCGAATATTTGATGGCATTGTCCACCAGGTTGTTGATGGCGTTGGAAAGGTGCGTACGGTCCACCATTACCTCTGCGTCCGCCAGCAGCGTATAGGTGAAATCCACTTTTTTGGAGGATTTGAGACGGTGATTGGTGATGATGCCGCTGATCAGTTCGTTGAGATCGGCGGGTTCAAGCGCCAGCTCGAAGTCTTCTTTTTCTTCCGCCGCGATGTGCAGCACTTTTTCCACGAGATCGTTCAGGCGGTGCAGCTCGTTGCGGGAAATGCTGAGGTATTGCGTGGTGCGCTGCGTATCCTGCAGGGCGTTAAAATGCTGCAAAGCCTCCACCGCGGCGGATACCGTGGCAATCGGCGTTTTAAGCTCATGCGTCATGTTGTTGATAAAATAGTTACGCACTTCCGAGATCCTTTTTTGCCGCAGGATTGTGCGCAGCATATAAATAAAACAAAGCACCATCAGCAGCGTGAGCAAAGCGGAGGAGAGCAGGCTCCAGATCATTTTGCCGAGAATGAGCGCCAGCGGGCTGTTGAACGTGGCGGACACGAGCAGGTTGCGCACGGGATTAAAGGGCACGGGCATGGTTTCGAGCCGGCTGGCGGGAAAGGTGAAGAAAGAATCTTCCTTTTCCATGCGCATCGTGTCGAGCCTGAAACCGGTGTGAATGCCGCGGGCGGCCAGCTCGGCGGTGTACATGGTATCCAGCCGGTTGAGCGTGAGGGTGGAATCGAAAAAGCGGTTCAGCACGAGGACGTCTGAAATGCGCCGTGAAAGCGAATCCGCGGCCACGCGGTAATTCGTGTCCTGCTCCAGGTTCACCCGCACGGTGCGCCCGTTTTCGGTGAACTCTTCGTAATGAACGGTATCGTTGACCGAAATGCTTTTGCTGATGAAAAAAGCGGCTCTTCCCCTGCGGCGTTCTGCAGGAACAGGCGGCATCGTTTCCACCACCGTTTCGCCGCCGATGGCGCGCGCGGTGGTGAGCCGCGGCATATGCATACGCGGCGCCACGGCGCCCGCGCGCAGGGCCATGGTTTCGTTGTAGCCAAGCAGCTTGCCCGCGTCGCTGAACTGTTTGTGAAAAACGGCGGTGCGCAGCGCATCGTTGATGTCGCGGTTGAACTCCTGCAGCCGGATCTGGTAAGCCTGGTACAGCCAGTAGCCCTGCAGCGCGAAAATTCCCGCCGTGGAGGCCGTGATAAGGATGAGGATATTGCGGATTCTGTTACGCATCGGGTGTAAAACTATCGTATCTGCCGCAACGCGCGCACGGGCTTAACACTATTTAACACTAAATAAGATTGCTTAACCGCCCGGCTCCGCGTTATGACTGAATTTTACGGAAAAACCGGAACATGAAACAAACGATCACCGCCGTGTTAGCGGCAACAGCCATGCTGGCAGCGGGGAAACACGCAGCCGCCCAGCAATCGGGCGTGATAGAATACGAGGTCACTTCCCGGGTGGACATCACGCAGATGAGAGTGGTAACCATGACGCCCGGCGGCGGCAGGGTGGAAGGCGCGCCCGAAGGCGGCATGCCCGACCTTCCCAACCTCGTCACCATGAAACAGACCCTTACTTTTTCGGGCGGCAAAGGCAAGCTGGAAACTGAAGGCGGCGGCGGCCCGCGAATGATGATGATGACTACACGCGGCGGCGATGTTATGCAGCGCGGCAATACGGTAATGGCGGACGGCGGCGCGATGAACGCAGCCGCCATGCCCGGCCGGCCCGTGCCCGGCAAGGCACTGCGCCCCCCCGTCAGTAACAAAACGTACATTGATCTTGAAAACCGGAAATACCTGACGGTAACCGAAGAAATGAAAGACAGCGTGGTGGTGAACACCTGGTATTCGGAAGAAGATTATAAGCCCGCCCCGGAAATGAAAACCTCCCGGAGAACGAAAACGATAGCGGGGTACAGCTGCAAACGCGCCACTGTTACGCAGGGAGACGAGCAGTTCGTGCTTTGGTACACCACGGACATTCCCGTTACGTTCTCACCAGTTAACGGCGTATTGCCGGAAAAAGGCGTGGTGCTCTCCATCGAAAGCAGCAAACGCTCTTACGTAGCAAAAAAAGTAGAGCTGAAACCCGTTCCCGAAGCGGATGTAAGCCTCCCCGCCACCGCGCGAAAGCTGACAGCGGAAGAGCTGAAGGCCAAAAGGCGTTCCATTATGGAACAGTGGCACAACGAACAGTTCAAAAAGATGCAGGAACAATTACAATAGTGACAGGACAAACCCCCTTATGAAACAACGCGTACTCTTAACCATTGCGGTGCTGGTAACCTTTGTTGCCATTGCCCGGGCGCAGCAGAAAAACAACAGGATCACCGGCAAAATAGCGGACCATTCCAATAAAGAACCATTGCCCAACGCGGCCGTGGCCCTGCTGGAAAGAAAGGATTCGAGCGTATACACCACGGTAGTGGCGGATGCGAAGGGCGCTTTTGCATTCACGGGCGCCAAACCGGGGGAATATTTCCTGGTAGTGTCTTATATGGGCTTTAAGCAGCTTTCGCGGAAAGTAGACGTGAAAGACACCACGAAGCTAATAGACCTCGGCCTGCTGCCCATGGTGCGCACCGGCGTGAACCTGGATGAAGTGGAAGTGGTGGACTTTGTGCCGCCGATACGCATCAAGGAAGACACGATCGAATTTAATGCGGGCTCGTTCAAAACAAGGGAGAACGCGGTGGTGGAAGACCTGCTGAAAAAGCTGCCCGGCGTGCAGGTGGAAAAGGACGGCACCATCAAGGCCAACGGCGAAACGGTGAAAAAAGTGCTGGTGGACGGTAAGCCGTTTTTTGGCAACGATCCCAAAATGGCCACCCGCAACCTTCCCGCCGACATCATCGACAAGATACAGGTGATCAACCAGAAAAGCGAGCAGTCGCAGTTCACCGGCATCGCGGACGGGGAGATCGAAAAAACGCTGAACCTGACCATCAAGGACGATAAGAAAAAAGGCTTTTTCGGCCGCGCCAGCGCGGGTTACGGTACTAACGAACGTTACCAGGCGGGGGCCACTTTCAACCGCTTCAAAGAATCGGAGCAATTGTCCGTGCTCGGCAGCACGAACAACGTGAACGCGCCGGGGTTCGCGGTGGGGCAGGTAAAAGGCGGGCAGGGTTCCGGCCTTACCCAAAGCTGGAACGGCGGCGTTAATTACAGCAACCAGTTTTCGGACAAGCTGCGGCTCAACGCCAGCTATTTTATTGATAACAAAGACAGCGAGAACGAAACCGTCAGCGAAAGAGAGAACATTTTCCGCCCCGATTCTTCTTCCTTCGTCAGCAATTTTAACAACACCCTCTCCGATCTCGTGAACCACCGCGCTTTCATGCGGATGGATTACAAGATAGATTCCTCCCATTCCATACTGGTAACGCCCAACTTCAGCTACACCACCGGCAGCACCGCCACGGAATCGCGCAGCACCACGCTGAACAATGCGAAGGATACGGTGAACGACAGCCGGAACCGCACCGTCAGCTCTTCAGACATGCCAAGCTTCAGCACCAACGCGCTGTTCCGCAAAAAATTCGATAAAAAAGGGAGAACGCTCAGCGCCAACCTCACCTTCGGCTTCAACAACAACCAGCAGGAATCCGTGAACCAGTCTTTCGTGGATTTCCGCGACGATGCAGGCCGGCGCCTCGACACCATCGACCAGAAAGTAGTGCAGGAAAGCGGCAACAGCCGCGCGGGCGTCCGGCTGAGCTATACGGAGCCCGTTTTCCGCGACCGTTACCTCGAGGTCAATTACGGTTTCAACTACAACAAAAGCACCAACGACCGCTACACGTACAACCGCTCGAAGGCCGGCGATATTTACGACCAGGCGGTAGACAGCCTGACCAATCTTTTTTCCAACGTATACAGCAACCACCAGGCCGGCCTCAGCCTCATGACGCAGAAGCTGCGTTACAACTACACGCTGGGCCTGAACCTTCAGCAGAACACGCTGAACAGCGACAACCTTTCCACCGGCGAAAACATCCACCAGCAGACCTGGAACTTTTCGCCGCTGGCCGTTCTGAATTACAATTTTTCCGTGAGCCGCCGTCTTACGTTCAACTACCGCGGCCAAACGCAGCAGCCCTCGCTGGAGCAGCTGCAGCCCGTGCCGGACATCAGCAATCCCCTGCTGATACAAGAAGGCAACCCGGATTTAAAACCCACGTTCAACAACAATCTTTCCCTCAGCTTCAACGACTACGATCATGAGACCATGCGCAGCCTGTTCGCTTCGGTGAACGGCACGTTTACCATGAACAAGATCGTGAACGCGAATACGATCACGAAAGACGGTATCCAGATCATCAAACCCGTGAACGTGAACGGCTCGTATAACCTCGCCGCCTACGTGGTGAACGGTTTTTCGCTGAGCCGGCAGCAAAAGGCGTTTTTTAACACGGCCACCACGCTCGCTTTCAACCGGGATATCAGTTTTGTGAACAATGCGGAGAACGTCACGAACAACCTCAACCTCACGCAGGCCGCGAATGTGAGCTGGATGTACAAGGAGCTGTTCGACGTGGCCGCCGGCGCGAACGTGAGCTACAACAGGGCGCGTTTTTCGCAGAACGAGGCGAACAATACGAACTATTTCAACTACGCGCTGACGCTGGATTTTAACTTGAATTTGCCGCTGGGCTTTATTATCGGGGGAGATATGGATTTTGTGGCCAATACCGGCCGCGGCGAAGGGTTTAACAACCGGTTCACAATGGTGAACGGGTTCGTGTCCAAAACGGTGTTCAACAAAAAGCAGGGCCAGTTCAGGCTGCAGGTGTTTGACCTGCTGAACCAGAACGTGAGCGTGAGCCGCACCGTGGCGGACAATTACATACAGGACACCAGGAGCATGGTGCTGAACCGTTATTTCATGCTGAGCTTTACTTATTTCCTGAACCGTTTTGGGGGCAAATCGCCATCCATGGGCCGGGGCAGGACCATGCGGGCGGACGCGGCCTTCTGACCGGGGTTACTGGCCGTTCACGACCCGTTTTTTCTGATGATCGGTCCACAATTGGGTGAGGTATACCACGAAGCGGCTGATTGTAAAGGTGGGGATGAAGTCCAGCCCGGGGAAAAGCTCCTCGATAAAGTTGAACACACCGCCGAATGCGCCCAGCGGCCCGCCGAACATCCTGTAAAAGATGATCGCCGAGATCGGCGCCCAGATCACGTCGCTCACTTCGCCCAATAACGGTACCGCATAACTGGCCAGACCGATCAGGTCCATCAGCAGGCACACCGTTAAACTGGGAGTAGTTCTTCTTTCCATACGCACTCGCTTTTCTATATATAATCAAATAACCTACCAAAATGTTACTGCGTTCCGGGCGCTTTCCCGTCAGGGTTTCCCGGCGACAGCCGGAAATGCCCTGCTGTAGCTGGTTTGGGTACGAAATGCACTCGTCAGGTATTTACCCGGGATATCAAAAAAACGTAGTTTCCCGGCGCTTGCATTTGGCGGGGATTTAACCTAAATTCACCACGGTAAAACGTCCCGTTATGGCAACCCATTCCACCCGCAGAGATGCGATCAAAAAAGTAGCGACTATGGCATTGGCAAGCACCGCCCTTTCTTCACTTACAAACCGCGTTTCCGCGCACGAACAGGCGCTGGACGACAAGCTCAAAGGCAAGATCAGGCATTCCGTATGCGCCTGGTGTTATGGCGACATTCCCCTCGAAGACCTTTGCAAGGCGGCCAACAACATCGGCATCCAGAGCATCGACCTGGTGAGCCCGAAAGATTTTGAGGTGCTAAAAAAATACGGCCTTACCAGCGCCATGGTTGCGTCCAACAGCAAAGAATGGGGCATTACCCGCGGCTGGAACCGGAAAGAGCACCACGAGCCGCTCATCGAATACTTCAAGCCGATGATAGACGCCACCGCAGCCGCAGGTTTCACCAACCTGATCTGCTTCTCCGGCAACCGCGAGGGGCTGGACGATCAGCAGGGCATCGAGAACTGCGCGGAAGGGCTTAAAAAGATCATCGGCTACGCCGAGAAGAAAAAAGTAACGCTCGTAATGGAGCTGCTCAACAGCAAAGTAGACCATGCAGATTACCAGTGCGACCACACCGCATGGGGCGTGGAGCTTTGCAAAGCGGTAGGTTCGGACAATTTTAAGCTCCTTTACGACATCTACCATATGCAGATCATGGAAGGCGACGTGATCCGTACCATCCGCGACAACCAGCAATACATCGCGCATTACCACACCGGCGGCGTACCCGGCCGCCACGAAATAGACGAAACGCAGGAGCTGTATTACCCCGCCATCATGCAAGCCGTGCTGGACACCGGCTTCAAAGGTTTCGTGGCGCAGGAGTTCGTGCCCAAAAGGCCGGACAAGCTCGCGTCGCTGAAACAGGGCGTGCTGATCTGCGACGTTTAATAAGAAAAAGATTTACTGTTTCCAGTCTTTGCGGAGCATGCCCATCACCACCATGTCCACATACTGGCCGTGCAGTTTCGCGCTCTGGCGGAGGATGCCTTCTTTGGCGAAACCGAGCTTAATGGGTATCTGCGCGCTTTTTTCGTTCTGCAGCACAAAACGGATCTCGATCTTGTTCAGCCGCATGGCTGAAAAGGCATACCCGATCAGCGTTTTGCAGGAACAGGTCACGATGCCCTTGCCTTGCATTTCGGGCGTGATCCAGTAACCGACCTCCGCTTTTTGCAGGGTATGGTCCCAGTCGTGGAGGTCTATCACCCCGCAAAGCTCACCGCCGTGCCAGATGCCGAAAGCCACGGCTTCCTGCTCGTCCGCTTTTCGCATCATCAGCTGGATAAAACGTTTGGAATGGTCTTCGGTGGTGTTGTAGTCCACCCAGGGAAGGAACCTGCGCAGCGTTTTGCGGCAGCTGTTGATCAGCCGGAACAGCTGCGGCGCGTCTTCCGGGCGCAGTTGCCGGAGAAAGGTATGTTCGTTTACGGGCAGTTCTAACATAATGCGGGCCGGTAAACATACTCAAACTTCTCCAAAAACACCAACAGGCAACCCGCCTCCGTGGCAGGTTACCTGTTTGATGATGATTATGACGGTACTGTACTACTAACGTTTGGAGATCAGCTGCTGCTTCGTCATGTCGCGCACTACCTGCTGGCTGTATACAACGGCCATGCGTGCGGCGGATGAGGGGTCGAAGGTTTCCGATTGCACGGAATAGAGCAGCTGCTTGTTCTTCAGGTCATAGAGATTGCTTTCTAAAAAATATTTGGTGTTGGTGGTGTAATAACCCGGCTCGTACACGCGGCCGTACATCCAGTTGTAATAAGGCCAGAAGCGGCCGTAATACAGCGGGAACGGGCGGTGGTACATCGGTCTGCCCGGCACGTAATTTTTCTCTTTCGATTTATCGAGCATCACGATGGTGAGCACCTGGTCCGCGTCCGTTTTGCGGAGCCTGTTCATCGCTTTCTGTTCGTTCAGTCCTTTCAGCGCCCGCGGCCCCAGCTCGGCTGTAGCAGACACGGCGTTGTACCCTTTCTGTTTCAAAGTTGCCACCATTTCCCTCTCCATATTGCTTCTCAGGCCGCCCTCGCGGTCGGTTACCAGTGCCATCACGAGTATTTTCTGGTTAGCATTCAAAGAAGCCTCCGGCTCTTTCCAGGAAGAAGTGATCTTCGTGCTGGAACAGGATGCAAGGAACAACACCAGCCCTGAAAGCATCCCCACGGTTAAAAATCTCATCTTGTTCTTCATAGCTCTAGTGTTTATATCTTTTAGACGGCGAAGAAGGGGCAAAGGATACATGGGGTGCGGGTATTTAACATAACTTTTGGGGAAGTGTTAAAGGTTTGAAAAGTTTGGAGGGAAATGCAAGTGATGGGGCGGGCAATGCGAAGCGGATTTTGCCAACTGAATAAAAGCAAAAAGCCGCTCCCTTCACGGAAGCGGCCCTTATCATCAAGAAGAAAAGAATTAATAATTGATCACCTGCTCCTCGATCGTTTGCGGGATCTCGCGGAACTCGTAGAGCTGGTTGCGCAGCTGCGGCTCGAAGCCCGCTTCGCGGATCGCTTCCTGTATGCTGCGGTAGGTGAACCGGTGCGGTGCGCCGGCCGCGCTCACCACGTTCTCCTCGATCATGATGGAGCCGAAATCGTTCGCACCCGCATGCAGGCAAAGCTGCGCGACGGATTTGCCGACGGTAAGCCAGGAAGCCTGGATATTTTTGATATTCGGCAGCATGATGCGGCTCATGGCGATCATGCGGATATATTCCTCGGAGGTGGTCATGTTGTGAACGCCGCGGATGCGCGCCAGCAGCGTGTCTACATCCTGGAAGGTCCAGGGAATGAAGGCGGTGAAGCCGTAGTGCCCTTCGGGTTTTTCGCTTTGTACCTGGCGGATGGCCACGAGGTGTTCGAACCTTTCGAGGACGGTTTCCACATGGCCGAACATCATGGTGGCGGAGGACGCGATATTGAGCTTGTGCGCTGCGCGCATCACGTCCAGCCATTCCTGCGCGCCGCATTTGCCTTTGGAGATCAGGCGGCGTACACGGTCGTTGAGTATTTCAGCGCCGGCGCCGGGCAGGCTGTCCATACCCGCGTTTTTCAGCGCGCGCAATACTTCGATATGCGTGCTTTTTTCGAGCTTGGTAATGTGCGCCACTTCCGGGGGGCCGAGCGTGTGGAGGCGAAGCTCGGGATAAAGCGATTTTAGTTCGGAGAAAAGATCGGTATAGAATTTAAGCCCCAGTTCCGGGTGATGACCGCCCTGCAGCAGCAGCTGATCGCCGCCGTATTTGAGCGTTTCGTCTATCTTCACCTTATATTCCTCGATACCGGTAATATAAGCCTCCTTATGACCGGGAATGCGGTAGAAATTGCAGAATTTACAGTTGGCCGTGCATACGTTCGTCGTGTTCACATTCCGGTCTATCTGCCAGGTTACCTTTCCGTGCGGCACCTGTTGTTTCCTCAGCTCGTTGGCGATCTCCATCAGTTCGGCCAGCGGGGCGTTCTCGAACATGTATACGCCTTCCTCCGCCGTCAAAAAGCCGAACTCCTGCGCCTTTTTGTATAAGTCCTGTAATTGCATCTTGCAAACAAAGGTAGGGTATCCCGGGAATTTTTTTGCCGCTTGTACGATTTAGGTGAAAGCGGTTGGGCCAGAAATGTTAAATTTAGGTAAATACGAAGTATTGCATCTTTTCACTATGGGAGCTAAAGCCTTTATTCACGTTATTCTCCTGGGCCTGCTGTTCGCAAACCTCCCTGCCATGGCGCAGGATGCCGACGAGGATGCGGCTGAGCCCGAAGCACGGCTGCTCACGCGTTTCCCCTTTAAACAGTATTACGGCGGCGTGGTAGTCATTTCCGCGAAGCTCAACAACTACCCAGACACCCTGCAATTCCTGCTCGATACGGGCAGCGCCGGTATTTCGCTGGATACCACCACCTGCGTGCAGCTCGGCATCAAGCTTACTCCTTCAGACAAGATCGTGCGCGGCCTCGTAGCCAGCAAAACCATCTCATTCGCCACCGACTGCACCCTGCACCTGCCGGGCCTGCAGGTGGACAGCCTCGATTTCCATGTCAACAATTACGAGCTTATCAGCCAGGTATACGGCATCCAGATAGACGGGATTATGGGCTACAGCGTGCTGAGCCGGTATATCGTACAGGTGGATTATGATAAGGAAGAGATCGTGATCTGGTCCAAAGGCCGCTTCAAATACCCGAGGGGCGGGCATATGCTGAAACCCAACCTCACTTATATTCCCGTGATCAGCGCGCCGCGGCGCAGCGGCCGGCATAACGTGGGCCCCCGCGATTATTTCGATAAGGGCGCGGGCATGGGCCTGCTGCTGAGCACGCGGTT
>JBQCFV010000124.1:0-5258 GCA_051958695.1 Chitinophaga sp.
TTTTACGGGAGGAGGATTTTTAAACGACAAAAAAGTGAGTATCCCTGACATGCAGCATTTCAACGGCAACCAGACCTTTCTCAATATCCGCTATCTCAACAGCTTCCAGCTGGCGCCGTATTACCAGTACAGCACCACGGCCAAACTGTACGGCACCGCGAACGTGGAGCATCATTTCAACGGTTTGCTCACCAACCGCATCCCGCTGTTCAACCGGCTGAAATGGCACCTGGTAGCAGGTTCCAATGCCTTCTACGTGAACCGGGCGAACAATTACGTAGAAGTATTCGCAGGGCTGGAAAATATCTTTAAAGTGCTGCGGGTGGACGTGGTGGCGGGTTATCAAAGCCAGGCGGACACGCGCATCGGCATCCGGCTGGGTTTTGGCGGTATATTGGGACAGGCGTTCAAATTCGAATAAACAAAAATGCCGGGGACTGATCTCCGGCATTTCTTTATGCTAAATTTTTCGCCTGAATATCATTCACGGCCAGTCCGGAATATTGTTTCTCCCGGCATGAATACCAACATTTTTATTACGCTTTATCTGAAGCGGAATTTCTCCTCCGTTTCCTTTTATTAAACAGCATCAATCCCTTATCAACGCCTTTGCGCAATTCGGCCTGCTGCTCTTCCGGCAGCGCCAGCACTTCAGCGCAGGGTTCGCTGCAGCAGCCATTATATTTCGCGGCGCATTTTTCGCATTGAATGAAAAGAAGATGACAGCCTTCGTTCGCGCAGTTGGTATGCGTGTCGCAGGGCGCGCCGCATTGATGGCACTGGCTGATGATCTCTTCGGAAATGCGCTCGCCCAGGCGGTCGTCGAACACGAAGTTCTTGCCCCTGAACTTGTTGGGCAGGCCCATTTCACGCGCTTTGTTGGCGTATTCGATAATGCCGCCTTCGAGATGGAACACATTCTTAAAACCCGCATGCAGCATGTACGCAGAGGCTTTTTCGCAACGGATGCCGCCGGTGCAGTACATGATGATGTTCTTGTCCTTCTGGTCTTTCATCATGTCCACCGCCATGGGCAGCTGTTCGCGGAAAGTGTCCGAGGGCACTTCCAGCGCCTTTTCAAAATGCCCCACTTCGTATTCGTAATGGTTGCGCATGTCTATCACCACGGTGTCGGGGTCGTCCGTCAGGCGGTTGAACTCTTCCGCGTTCACATAGCGGCCGCGGTTGTCCATGTCAAAAGTAGGGTCGGTAATGCCGTCCGCCACGATCTTTTCCCGTACTTTGATCTTCAACACCCAGAACGATTTGCCGTTATCGTCCACTGCCACGTTCAGCCGGATGCCTTTGAGAAAAGGGATGGTGTCAAGGTGTTGACGGAACGCCTCAAAATGTTGTTCGGGGATGCTGACTTGTGCATTTATGCCCTCATGGGCCACATAGATCCTCCCGAAAACCTGTAACCGGAAAAGCGCCAGGTAAAGTTCGTCGCGGAACGATTTCGGGTCTGTAATTTTGGCGTACTGGTAAAAGGAAACAGTTACGCGTTTGAATGTTTCTGCCGCCAGTTTTTGTTTGAGCTCGGTGGCAGACAACCTGTTATGTAAAACCATGTTTGAATTTTAAGGACCAACGCCGGTGGAACAAAATTCCTGTCATAGCACGTCCGTGTTATGACGCCGCAAAGTTACGACAAATTTTTTTGAGCCGTTCGCGCCCTTTCATAAACGTATTGGGAATCAAAACAAATCAATCAAAAGATTCATTTATAGTTGTTTCCGGTACATACCCGCATTAACAAAAATGGCACGCTTTTGGAAAATGAGTATAGCAGAGTTGAACAAGACCCCGTGAGGACAGTAACTTAAATAACCCTAAAAGTGCCTATATGAACATGTATACGTATTATTTTATTGCCGCGATCGTCGCCATCTGGTTATACCGCCTGGCGGCCTACCATTTCGGCGGAGACGATCAGAAACCCAAAAGTTCGGAAGCAAGAAGCAGCAGAAGAAGAGGCGGCAGGTATTAACCGGAGATTTTTATTCCTTCCTGGCAAGCAAAAAGGAGAAGAAGCTGTCCGGCAAAACGCCGGGCGGCTTCTTGTCTTTAACGGGTTCAGCGTTTCAGGAAACGGTTGTGCAGGATCTTTTCCATCACCTCGTCTTTCAGGTTGCGGCTCACGGGAATGTGATGCCCGCTGATGATCACTTCATTCCCTTCGATGCTTTCAATTTTGCTCATGGCCACGATGAAGGATTTATGCACTTTGACGAACTGGTCGCCGGGAAGGTATTCCTCTACGCCCTTGAAAGTGAGGTAAGTGATGTATTTCCGTGCCGGCGTATGAATGGCCACGTAATTCTGCAGCGCTTCCGCGTACAGCACGTCCGCCAGCGCGATCTTTTCCAGGCGGTTGTCGCATTTGATAAAAAAATATGCCGCCGTTTCTTTTTTCAGCACCGATTTCGCCCGGTTCACGGCTTTGAGGAACCGTTCAAAGGAAATGGGTTTCAGGAGATAGTCGAACACTTCCAGCTCAAAACTTTCCACCGCATATCCGGCATAGGCGGTAGTGAGTATCACCAGTGGCCGCTGCGGCAGGCTGCGCAACAGTTCCAGCCCGGTCATGCGCGGCATCTGGATGTCGAGGAACAGCACGTCCACCGGTTCTTTATGCAGAAAGTCCACCGCTTTGAGCGCGGAATCGCATTCGCCGGCCAGCTCTAGAAAGCTGACGTCCGCGATATATTCCTTCAGCCCTTTGCGGGCCATCGGCTCATCGTCCACCACCAGGCACCGGAGGTTCATACTTGCAGGGTTAAAGTGACGGAATAGGCGGCCGGCCCGGGCCTGACCACCAGTGAATGTTTGCCGTTGTACAGCAGCTCCAGCCGCCGTTTTACGTTCGCCAGCCCGATGCCGCCGTTGCCGGAAGCTGGTTTCGCCTCGCAGGTATTCTCCACCCGGAAGCGGAACTCCCCGTTTTCACGCTCCATATATATATGTATCGAATTGGCCCCGTGGTGCGACACATGTTTGAAGGCGTTTTCCACGAACGGCGCCAGCAGTAGCGGCGCGATGGAAAAATCCTTCACTTCGGGCGAGTGCCGGAACACGATATCGTACTGCGTACCGTGCCGCAGCCGCTGGATGGCGACGTAACTGCTGAGGTACTGGATCTCTTTTGAGATGTCCACCTCCCCGGTATTGCATTCGTACAGCTGGTAACGCAGCAGCTCCGAAAATTGCATGAGCGTGTCGCGCGCGGTACGGTTTTCTTTATCGATCAGGAAATAGATGGTATTAAGCGAATTAAACAGCGAATGCGGGTTGATCTGCGAACGGAGGAATTGTAATTCCTGCTCGGCCCCAGCGCGCAGCGCGCTTTGCAGCCGGTGCAGCGTACGCAGCTGGTCGATGTAAAATTTGATACCGGCCGCCGCGCCCACCATAAAGAACAGCGGGATGTACACATCGTACAGCTGGGCATTCAGCGTGGCGTTCGGCCAATGGGTAATGGTGGAGGCGTAGGGGCGGAGAATGAGGTTCAGCGCCCTGATAACGATAAAACCCGTGGCGGTCACCAATGCGGCGAAACCGAGGAAAAACACGAAATACCGTTTGTTATAAAGGTATTTCGGGATCAGCACATAGTTGGTGAAATACACTGCTCCAGCCAGCGACAGCACTTTCAGCAGCCCCGCGAGCACGGTAGGCGTGAGGTGCGGATAATCGTCTATCCGCAGGGTGATCCACACCACGAAGAACGCGGCCCAGAACAGCACATGATGCAGCCGCCAGTCGTAGATCTTTTTCAGGAGGTTCATACCGTAATTTAAATGTACGGCATTTGCGGGAGACGGGGATTACATGAAATGCAGGATTGGCTTGACGAATGGGGGGCGTTAACGGCAGTATTTTTCTATTGCTTCGCCGGCTCGGTCTCCCCCGAAATGCCGTGATTGTTGGAAATACTGGCAGGCGGAAGCTTTCTGGTCGCTGCTCAAAAAAATATACCCAATGTAAAGATAACAATCGGCGACCCGGTAGTTATTTCCCAGCGCCGCGTAGATGTCGTTATATGCCTGCCTGAAACGCCCCAGGCTATAATTGGCATCTCCGCGCTCGAAATACACCGCGCTGCTTTCAATATCGAACTCACCGACTATTTTTAGCCGTATATGATTGGAATCGCCGGTTTCTTCACTATAATCGCCTAATGCTCTGTTGTAACATTTTATGGCGCTTTTATAGTCGCCCATCCGCTTGTAATTATTGCCGGAATAAAAAAGGGCCAGCATATTGGATGTGTCCGATGCCAGTGCTTTCCGGAAGTCCGCGATCGCGCCTTGGTAGTCTTCCAGCGCCGACTTGTCCGCTCCGCGGTTGATATAGGCGGCGATGTATTGATCGTCTTTTTCGATCGCCTTGTCCAACAGCAGGATGGATTCGCGGTATTTTCCCTGCGCGGAAAGTTTCTCGGCTTCGCGAAGGTAATGTTCTGGCGATGTCATATCGCAACCCACGAGAAAAATGAGCAACGCCATCAGTGCAATGAGTGAGTTCGCGGCTTTCATGGTACGGGAATATTTTTAAGTAAGTTACATCTTCACTTTCTCCTCCAGCTCCATCACTTTCTCAAACACGCTCTCATAATCCGCATTCAGCTTCGCAAGATCGGCATTCGCCTTTTTGTACGCATCTTCCGTTTTGCGGAATTTATCTTTATCGGCGTAGATCTCCGGCGAGGCCATTTCGTTTTCCAGCTGGCCGAGCTTGTCTTTCAAACCGGCGATCTGCTGTTCCAGCTGTTGGAATTGCCGCTGCTGTTTTTGCAGCTCCTTCTGCAATTCTTTATCGATGGCCGGTTTGGGGGAAGAAGCGGCTTTTGCGGGCTGCTGCTGCACCGCGGGGACGCTTTTTTTCTCTTTCTCCGGTTTGGGCGGTAAAGCGGCCAGCGCCTGGCGTTTTTTCCATTCTTCCCATTCGGTGTAGGTGCCTTTGAACTCCTTTATTTCCCCGTCCACGATCTCCCATATCTTGTTGGCGGTTTTTGACACGAAATAACGGTCGTGGCTCACAAGCACCAGGCTGCCTTCGTATTTGCCAAGCGCATCGATGAGCATTTCCACGGAATTGATGTCCAGGTGGTTGGTAGGTTCGTCCAGCAGCAGGAAGTTGGCCTGGCTGATGATCACCTTGCCCAGCGCTACGCGCGCTTTTTCACCGCCGGAGAGGATGCGGATCTTTTTGAACACGTCGTCGCCCTGGAACAGGAAGCAGCCCAGCAGCGAACG
>JBQCFV010000125.1:0-2868 GCA_051958695.1 Chitinophaga sp.
GAAAATTTCGTGGAAGGTTATCAAATGAAAGACGGCACGCCCTTTAACTGGAACAACCCGGCCATGGCCGCAAAACCTTACGACAACCGCGATCCGCGTTTCTACGCCACCATCCTCTACAACGGCGCAAACTGGAAAAAACGCCCGAGCGACGCCATCGGCCTCGATCCTGTAGGCGTGATACAAACCGGCAAATATGAAAAACGCAATGCCTCCGGCGGCATCGACGTGATCAACGGTCTTGATAGCCGCAGCGGCCCCATCGAGAACTGGAATGGCTCCTACACCGGTTATTATCTCCGCAAGTTTATGGACATCAACCTCGACGCGCAATTTTTCCGTGGCGACCAGACCTGGCCTTTCTTCCGCTACGCGGAGATCAAGCTGAACTATGCGGAAGCCTGCCTGGCGCTGAACCAGGAAGGCCCGGCACGCGACGCCATCAACGAAGTGCGCACGCGCTCGGGCATGCCCGCCATACTGCCCACCGTTTCCGGCGCGGCGCTCCTGGCGCAATACCGTTACGAACGCAGGTACGAGCTGGCCTTTGAAGAGCACCGCTATTTCGACGCACGCCGCTGGCTGATCGCCGAAACCGTTTTCAGCGGCCCGGCCAAAGCCATCGAAATTTACGGCAAGCTGAACCCGGACACGCTGATGTATACTTACAAAGTATTAACAAGTGGCGTACAGGAAAGAACGTTCACCGACAAACATTACCTGCTGCCGATCATGGCCACGGAGATCCGCAGGAACAACCAGATCAAACAAAACCCTCATTATTAAAAACCCTCTCCTACGCTGCCTGTCTGGGTAACCCGGGCGGGCAGCGTTATTGTAACTTCTACACATTCTCATTAACAAAAAAGTACGGCCGTTTTGCGGTTCGTGTTCTCTTTAATTGTAAATTCGCCTTCCTGATTAACAGTTGATTAACACCAAAACGAAACATAGCTTAGGACTCATTCACCCACCATCAGCCCGGAATTATCCCATAACGTTACGGCAATGATCTGCTCATATTTAGTTAATACGCCCTTAATGATCGCTTAATGACGCGGTTGGAACTTTGCGTTGACAAAGAAACGATCACTATTGAACTGACCCGAACAGCGTTAACTATTAAACGATTAACATGAAAAACAGTATTACGAACGCACCCAAACGAGTACTTGCGGCTTTGGCCCTTGTACTGGGCATCAGCCTGCAGGCATCCGCGCAGCAGGACGCGCTTGCCTATGTTACCCCCCGCGCAGAGAAGGTTTCCCGTACCGCTGCCGCTCCCGAAGAAGCCAACATGATGGCCCGGCGGGGTTGCAAAATTGAAGTAAGACAGGAAGGAACGGAAGAGCTGCGCTTCCTGGTGCAGGTTGAAAATCCCCTGCACGACCGGCTGACATTGTATGTGAAAGACGCCGCCAACAACACCCTGCACAAAGAGGTGCTGAACGGCGGGGCAAAATACACCGGCCATTTTAACATGACCAAACTGGAGGACGGCGCTTACACCTTCGAGATCCGTAACGGCCGGAACAAGCTGGAGAAATCCATCGACATCAGAACGCAACTCCTGGTAAACCGCGTGGTGTCAGTAGAATAAGCCGGGGAAACATCCATTCAGTGTATAAAAAAAGAGGGTGCGCCGGTCAGAACGCACCCTCTTCGTTTTTTGCGGCGTATTTTTTATTGCATCGCGTCGTAAAAAGTTTCCATCATGTTGGGCCGCAGGTTGATCGAATACAATTTCGTATTGGCGCCACCGTTAGGGCATACGCGGTTGCTCAGGAAAATGAACACGAAATTATACTGCGGGTCTATCCACACGCAGGTGCCCGTAAAGCCGGTATGGCCAAAGGTTAGCAGCGACGCGCTTTTGCAGGGATAAGGTTCCTGGCGTTCGTTGTTGTCTTTATACGGTTTGTCGAAGCCCAGCCCGCGGCGGCTGATATCGGAATGATAATCGGAAAACATGCGGATGGTTTCCGGGCGGATGTACGATTTTCCCTTGTAGCTGCCGCCGTTCAGCAGCATCTGCGTGAGCACGCCGAGATCGGTGGCGTTGGAGAACAGCCCGGCATGACCTGCCACGCCGCCAAACATCGCGGCGCCGGGGTCGTGTACGTCGCCCCTGATCCATTGCACCCTGAAATTGTTTTCAAACTCCGTGGGCACCAGCTGGCTGAGCGGCAGGTGGCTGCGCGGCTCAAACCCTGTAGTGATAAGGCCCAGCGGCTCGTAAAAAGTTTCGCGCACATAATGGTCGAGGCGTTTGCCGGTGATGGCTTCCACTACTTTCCCGAGGAAAATAAAATCGTTATCGCTGTAAATATATTGGGTGCCGGCGGGTATCAGCCGGCTGTCCAGTATGCGCTGGAACATCGTGTCCGTATAGCGGGGCTCCATGTAGAGGTTTTCCGCCACGCGCAGGCTATGCAGCGAATCGAGGTGAGCGGCGAACAGCGTCGTGTCGGGCCATCCGTTGTCGTACAGGGTTTCCCGGTAAAACGGTATCCATGCCACCAGTCCTGCCTGGTGCAGCAGCACGTCCCGTATTTTGAGCTTTGCTTTATCCGAACCCCGCACCCAGGGCAAATACGTGCCCAGCGTGGAATCCAGCGAGAGCTTGCCTTCATCGTACAGGCGCATCACCGAAATAGTGGTGGCGCATATTTTCGTAACTGATGCGAGGTCGTACACGGAACTGTCCGTTACCGGCTCTTTCCGGCTGTAGTCATAAAACCCGAAGCTTTTGCGGTACACCATTTTCCCATCTTTCATCGCCAGCACCTGGCAGCCGGGAGCGGCGCCTTTATCGATCATGTCGTAAGCCAGCGAATCGATCCTGTTCAGGATCTTGCCGTTCATGCC